>DQHT01000161.1:0-11741 GCA_003531115.1 Bacteroidota bacterium
TTCATCCGCAAGCTGCCGCACCACCTGGTGGAAAGCTTCAAAAGCACGCTCGACGAAGTTCGCGAGGCGGACATTCTGCTGCATGTGGTGGATATCAGTCACCCGAACTATGAAGACCAGTACGGGGTGGTGAATAAGACACTACAGGATATCAAAGCCTTTGACAAGCCCACGATCACCATCTTCAATAAAATGGATCTCTATGAAAAGAACACTTTTGATCCATGGCTGGAGGAAGAGGTGCGCGCAGAAATCCTGACTGACCTGAAAGAAAGATGGGAAGGCGAAACCCAGGGTAATACCGTATTTATTTCCGCCATCGAAAGGACCAACCTGGAAGAACTAAGGAAGGTCATCCTCGATAAAGTCCGCGACCTGTATAAGATCCGGTATCCCTACAAAACGGAATTCCTTTATTAATGTAGATAGAAATCACCCCCCATCCTGCTCTTCGTGGATGCATCGATGTTATGCCAGTTCCAGTTCCCTGGAAATCTTTTCCTCCATCAATGGCAGCCAGGACCGGATGATCGAGAGGGCCTGCTCAATCAGTTGAGGGACATTATCATACTGCTCCTTTTCTTTAATGTCGAGTTCTATCTCCGATAATATGGAATAGAGGTCTTCGATATAAATGATGCTCAGGCTGCTTTTCAGCTTGTGTACCCTCTTCGCGATGGCCTGCCAGTCGCTGATCACTGCCAGCAATTGCAATTCTTCCAGGGTGGCAGGGACGGTTTCCCGGTACTGATCTATCAGCTTCCTGATGGTTTCCTTATTATCAAGGATCAGCAGGTTGTCGAAGGTAAAATGAGGGAGTTCTTCAACTTTTAAGAGGCTGTCCTGAGCGGGCGTTGGCCCAAGATAATTCGTAAGGGTGGTCTCCAGTTGCTTCCGCGTGAAGGGCTTCGACATATAATCATTGGCTCCCAGCTCGATACATTTCCCTTTTTCATTTTGCAGGACACTTGCTGTTAGTACTATAACGGGCATGGTCAACTGCAATTCTCCGCGAATGATCCTCAGCACTTCGAAGCCATCCATCCTGGGCATCCGGATATCAAGAAGCACCAGGTCGAAGGCCCCGTCTTTCTTTAATATATCTATCCCGATGATCCCATCGGCGGCAGTTTCCACGCTTACCTCGTATTTCTTAAGATTGAGCGCCAGTATCTCCTGGTTGATCTCATTATCCTCAAACACCAGCACCCGCTTTCCAGGGAAACGGAGCTCGCCCTGCTGCTCCTCTCTTCTGCCGGTGACAACAGTTTCCAGGTTAATATTTTCCCTGGTGATCTCAAAAGGAAGCCGTACACGGAAACTGGTTTCTTTTCCTTTGATACTGTCTGCGGTAATAGTACCACCCTGCATTTGCACCATGTGTCGCGTGATGGTCAGTCCCAGTCCTGTTCCGCCATATTGTTTGGAGATGGTGTTTTCTTCCTGCTCAAAAGCTTCAAAGATGCGGCTCAGTTGTTCGGGGGCGATGCCGATCCCTGAATCCTTAACGTGGAATTCGAGGGTCAATGCATTATCCCTTTGTTCCGCGAGACTCACCTGCAGCCAGATATANNAAGCGGAGTCCTTTTTCACGGGCCCTGATCTCGAAGGTTCCTGAAGCATCCTTGAGGAGGTCATAAATATTGAAAGGCTTTTTTTCGATCAGGAATTTGCCGGCCTTGATCTTCGACAGGTCGAGCACATCATTGATCAGCACCATCAGGTTATCAGATGAATAGCGGATCATATTGAGGTAATGCCGCTGGATAGGATTGAGTTCGGTTTGCTCCATCAGTCCCGTCATTCCCAGGATACCATTCAGCGGCGTCCTGATCTCGTGGCTCATATTGGCCAGGAACTGCTGCTGCAGTCTCTCCGCATTTTCTGCGATCCGGCGGGCTTCCTGGAGGTTGGCCTGGTATTCCTGCGATTCGGTGACATCCGTGACCAGGATCCCTGCAGCAATTATTTTATGGTATTTATTATAAACGGGTGCATACTTGACCTTGAGCCAAAGGGTTCCCTGGCCCAACCTGTATTCACGGAGCAGTTCGAAGGATTCTCCGGAAAAACAACGCTCCAGGTTTTCCTTTACTTTTTCCCGGTTGTCGTCAGCGAACAATTCAAGATAATTCTCTTCCTGTTGAAGTCTGGTACCAAACACTTTCTCAAGATTATACTGTGCAGGTTCGTTCATTACACGCACTACATGTTGCCGGTCGATCATGAAGAAACCATCCGTCATACTGTCGATCAGCGCGCGAAGTGTGCTTTCTGAACGCATGATGGCTTTTTCGGTTTTCTTCTTCTCAGTAATATCTACCACGATGGTGCTGACCCCGGTGATATCACCGTCATCATTATACACGGGGGAAAATATGATATGGTACCAGTGCGTATCGTTGGCGATAGGAGCCGCTACATCGAGGGTAACTCTTTTACCATTCTTGGCATCGTTGAAGGCAATGAAATACCGGCGTTTTGCATCACTGTAGAACAGGTCTTCCATGCGGTCGCCGATCTTAACAGTGCGGCCATAGATCTCGTAAATGATATCCCTGGCTTTTTCATTCAGCAATTCGATCTGCCCTTCGAGGTCAACAAGATAAAACCCCTCATTGGAACTTTCCAGCATCGCCTGGGTTCTTATTTTATATTGCTGCAGCTGGTCTTCATGCACTTTGGCCTGTGTGATATCGCGGACTACAATATTTACATACCTGACATTTGCACCAAAATATATAGGGTAAAAAAGTATGTTGAACCAGAAGGTCTGGTCTTCGAAATTAAAATCAATGGTTTGACTGGAACGCTCACCCTTCTTCGCCAGGTCGCGTTTTTCAAGTATAAATTTTTCGAAGCCGGGAGGAATGACCGTTTTGGAATCGTCGCCAATTTTGGGCTCGGTGCCGGTGGAAATCCCGAAGAACTTGATGGCGGTTTTATTCAGGGAAACGATGCGGTCGTTCCGGTCGATGATCATGAAAGCATCAGCATTACTATTGACCATGAATTTCATGAAGGTTTCCAGTCGCTTCATTTCACTGAAATCACGGTTGGCCCTGTTGAGCTGGAAAATAATAAGTCCCAGGAATCCAATACCCGCCACCAGCAGAATGAGATCCCAGTTTCTTTCCATGGATTCAAGTTCAGCCAGCCGGACATCCTTGATCTCCGATTCTCTTGCCCTTGTTATACTGAATTGGTGGTTGATGGCATCCATGAGCACTTTACCACGAAGGGAAGTGATCATTTCGCCGGCATCTGCAGGATGTGATTTTGCCTTGCCCACCATCGCATCCAGGAACTGGATCTTCTTACCCAGCAGGAGGTTGAGCCGGGAAAGGTTGCGGTTCTGCAGGGAATCGGTATTCTCATTGACCAGATCTTCAATTTCGGGCTGCACTTTTTCGCTGATTTCCCGGAAAGCTGACAGGTACGACTCATCCGGGGAAAACAGGTATGCCCTGGCCAGGGATTCCGACTGGGAGATCATCACCAGGGTATTGTCGAGTTTTGAAGAATGGCGGTATGCGGACTGGATAGAATTTTTTATTTTTTGTGACCGTTGCTCGTGCTGGTAGATCAGCATGATCACAGTGACGAAAAGCAGGAAGGTCAGGCTGGCGATTCCCAGGATCTTGTTTTTCATGGAGGGCCGGGTTAGGGTCATCAAAGTAACGGAGGCCACCGGGNNTATTGCCGGAGAATCCGAAATTTACGGCCATGTTCAAACAATGGTTCAGGATTGATGAAGAGTTGATCTTCCCTAACGAAAATGGAATTGCTCTTATAGAAGTGGAGTCTAAAAAGGTTTGCATGACCCGGATTGGCGATGAATGGCATGCTTTCGCACACAAATGCCCGCATGCCAGCGGCAGGCTCGATGAAGGTTTCATCGATGCCCTGGGTAACGTGGTTTGTCCCGTGCACCGCTACCGCTTCAGCGTAAAGAACGGACGGAATACCAGCGGTGAGGGCTACTACCTGAAGACCTACAGGCTGGAACGAAGGGAGGGCGGGCTGTATATCCAGATCTGAGTGATTCCCCCGCTATGCATGCGTTTGTTTTCCTGAAAAAAGGATAAATTAGTCTTTAATAACCTGCTTCATGAAACAAACCCTGCTAACGACACTCGTTATCCTGCTTGCTATTCCCCTGGTCGCCCAGCAAAGGGCAACGATCAAAGGGAGGATCGTTGATGAACATTTCAAAGCCATTGAAGGCGCCACCATCACCCTGTTGCCTTCTGGAAGGGCCACGCTCAGCGATGGTGACGGCAATTATTTTATCAGGATTCCCCTGGCAAGACTGGATTCTATCCGCATCAGTGCCATTGGCTATTCCTCGTCACAGGAAGCGCTTAAGCTCCCCGCAGGAGAAAGCCTGGTGATGAATTTTACCATGAAGCGCTCCACCAATACCCTCGATGAAGTGCAAATAAACGCCGTGGTCAACGTACCGGGAGAAGTGCGGCGGTTGGCTGATGTACACAACACCTATATCATTGCGGGAAAGAAAAATGAAGTGATCGCTATAGAAGGCATGAATGCCAACCTCGCTGAAAAGACCGGGCGGCAGCTCTTCGCGAAAATTCCCGGGACCTTTGTGTATGATATGGACGGCTCGGGCAACCAGGTTAATATTTCCACGCGCGGACTGGATCCNNAGGTGAATATTTCCACGCGGGGACTGGATCCGCATCGCTCCTGGGAGTATAACGTGCGGCAGAACGGGATCATGACCAATTCCGATATTTACGGGTATCCTGCCAGTCATTACAGTGCCCCGATGGAATCCATTTCAAAGATCGAGCTTGTGCGGGGAACCTCATCGCTGCAGTATGGCGCTGAATTCGGCGGCATGATCAATTATATCACCAAAAACGCGGATACCAGCAGACCCTTCTCCTTTGAAAGTATCAATTCCGCCGGCTCCTTCGGATTGCTCAGCACTTATAATGCTGTGGGTGGGAAGTCGGGAAAGTTCACCTATTACGGATATTATAGCCGGCGTGTTTCTGATGGCTACCGAAAGGACGCACATTCAAATTATACTTCGCAATTTATATCACTCGGCTACCAGCTCAGCAGTAAAGCCAGTCTGAAAGCAGAACTTGGACATATGGAATACCTGTACCGGATCCCCGGGGCGCTGACCGACAAACAATTCCGGGAAGATCCCAGCCAATCGACCAGGAGCCGGAATTATTTTAATCCCGATATCTATGTTCCTTCGGTTACGCTTGACTGGAAGCTTACATCAAATACCAGTTTGCGGTGGACAAGTTCCGCGGCATTGGGACGACGAAATAGCGTTCAGTTCCTGGGCTTTGCCAATGTCGCCGATACTATTGATGCCTCAACGGGGAAATACAAACCCCGGCAGGTGGACATTGACGGCTTCAACAGTTATACCTCGGAACTTAGGGTCGTCCATGATTACAACATCGGAAAAATACACAATACTGTAAGTGCAGGAGTACGGTATATAAATAATGATCTTCACCGCCGGCAACTCGGGAAGGGAACCACCGGCACCGACTTCGATCTTTCGGTTACGGATGAGGGTTATGGAAGGGACCTGCATTACAAGACCAGCAATGTGGCCTTCTTTGCCGAGACCCTGGTACGACTAACGAAGAACCTCAGCCTGACGCCCGGCTTCCGCTTTGAATCCGGAAGGACAAAGATGGAAGGGGTGATCCGGTATTATGATCCCGGAGATGTACCCAAAACCATCAGGCATAGTTTTCCATTATTCGGGATCGGCGGACAGTATAGCCTGCCCAATGGATCGCAGGTATATGGCGGCTGGTCGCAGGCCTACCGTCCGGTGATCTTCGCGGATATCATTCCACCCACCACGATGGACCGGACCGACAAAAATTTAAAAGATGCGCGCGGCTATAATGCCGAACTGGGGATCCGGTCGCGGTCTGGAGGATGGTTCAGCTATGATATCAGCGGATTTTTGATGGAATACAATAACCGGACAGGATCCATGATCGTGAATGAAGGTGCCGACAGTTATATCTTAAAGACCAATCTCGGCAGCAGCCTATCGAAGGGACTGGAAATATTTATGGAGTGGCGGCCGCTGGTGATGAATGCGGGGGGTTCGGCTTCTTCGATGGTTGAGGGAACTTCGGAATCTTCGGAGGGCTCTACTTCGAAAGCCAAAGTTTCCAAGGCTTTCTCCAAAAATTTCCGTGGAGGAACCAACCGCTTCCGTTTTTCCGTTTTCAACTCAACTTCGTTTATGGATGCCAGTTATCTGAATGGAAATGTTGTATCGGGCGGAGAGAATAAATCGATCAAAGGGAACAGGCTGGAGACCGTACCCCGGTGGATCAGCCGCAATGGGATCAACTTCGGCTATAGCTGGTTCAGCGGAAGTCTACAGTACAGTTTTGTGAGTGAATCCTATTCTGACGCCCTGAATACGGAGCAACCTACGGCCAATGGAAGTGCGGGTCTGGTACCCTCCTACCAGGTGGTGGACCTGCATACCAGCTGGAAGCTGCACGAGCATGTGACCCTGAAGCTTGGAATAAATAATTTATTCGACGAGCAATACTTCACCAAACGGCCGGCGGGTTATCCCGGTCCGGGGGTTTGGAGTTCCGATGGAAGAGGTGTGGTGGGAACTGTGGTGGTGAAGATGTAGGAGACCTGGAATAGCTTGTCACAGAATTTAATAGAAATTGAAAAAGAACTTTCGGATGGAGGTCTACTACCCTGAAATCCAGTAACAGCAAGGATTTCAGCAAAATGAACAAAAAATTTTGGGAAGTATATAAACAGCACCTATTTTTGCTGTCCGATTTCGGGGAGGTTAATTACCTAAATCCCTGGAAATCAAAGATTCCTCCTTAGCTCAGTTGGTTAGNNGGTTAGAGCATCTGACTGTTAATCAGAGGGTCGCTGGTTCAAGTCCAGCAGGGGGAGCCTTAGTAGACAAACCGGCAAAATTGCCGGTTTTTTTATTTTTTAATCTTCTGGAATCCTTACTGGGACTGCATGTTAGCGGAAGGAGGGGATTCTCCTTCATGGTTCGATAAGTTGGTCCTCTTATTATCCATAGAATTAATTGTGCATCAGTCAAAAAAGATGTCCATAGTTAGACTGTTGTGCACCAGGCGATCAGCATATTCGTTTTTCTTCACACCATAGGTTGTAATAAATGTTAGGAATAAGGCTTTTCTGGTTTTGGTCTGTTCACGGAAGACCTTCAGCTTGCGATCTAGTTCAGCAGCATAAGCTTTGTCAATGGTGAATTCACCCGTGTAAAACTTCATTTCGCAAATATTAATGGTCCGGTCACTACGATCTATGAGCAGGTCAATCTGCGCTCCACTTGCTGATTTTGTGGCGCTGTACCTCCAGGGACTTTCTTCTGAGTGCACCCCACTAACACCCAGTGCTTTTTTGATTTGTGAAATATGCTTTAAGCATATAGCCTCAAAGCTCATTCCGCACCAGATCTTGCAGGCATTCATAGTACTGAGCCGGGACCACATATCATCTCCGGTGATTTTCACGCCATCCATAAAACGCAAATAAAAAAGGGAAAACTCGTCGGTTAGCCGGTAAATGGCTTCACGCGATGTTTTTCCGTAAGGAGTGTCCGATTGGATAAAGCCGGATTGCTCCAGTTCATTCAACATATCGGTGGTTCCTCCTCCGGAACTAAATCCGCAGACGTCGATGATTTGTTGCCGGGTCAGCCCTTTAGCTTTTTGGGAAAGGGCCCTTACCGTTTTAATGTGGTTATCAGCATTCTCAAACAAAGATTGGTAAAGATTGTTGAACTCACCCTGCAAAGTCCCGGCCTTTGTAAAGCAGAGTTTATTGAGGGCTTGGGTGGCACTCTGTCCACGTTCTACATTCCGCAAGTAATGCGGCACTCCGCCCAATGCCATATAGAGCTGCAAGAACTGATAGTGATCCAAATGGACCGATCGACTTTGCAGATAGGCCTTGGTTTCCGAAAGACTAAAAGGCAACAGACGAATGGACCGGGTGATCCGGTTATGAAGCCCTCCTTTGGCATTGACGATGTTTTCAATCATCCAGGAAGCAGCGGAGCCACAGATAACCACAACAAGATGAGACTGGCGGCTGGCCCAGGTATTCCAGAAATGATCAAAGGCTTCCAAAAACCCCGACTTTCGGCCGTTGAGCCATGGAAACTCGTCAAAAAACACTACCCACTTTTTCTTTTTACTTAAGCTGCTCAGCATGAGTTCCAAGGCAGTGAATGCTTCTACCCAGCTTTTAGGAGGAGCTAAAGGTAGGGGAGCATTTGAAGCCTTTTGAAGAGCTTTGCTGAATTGAAGCAGTTGAGCCTTAAGGCTACCGTTGTTCATGCCGGTAAGTTCAAATGCAATTCGGTCTTCGTAGTAATTCCGTATGAGGTACGTTTTACCAATGCGCCGGCGCCCATAAATGGCGATTAGCTCGGCTTCTTTAGAAGCCATCGCGCTTTTCAGCACAGCCATCTCTTCTGTCCGCCCAATAATTTCTGCCATGGTTAATGATTTTTGCAGTTTTGGCACTGAATAGAATTTTTATAACTCGCCAGAACTTGTGTTCTTAATATAGTTTTGGCGACTTATAAAGTTATTATATTTCGCCATAACCTGGTATCTTTTTATACTTTTGGCGAGATATATATTCAACATAAGTCGCCAGAACTTAGAAATCGGGCTTAATATTGGTAGGCCCTGTTAATCAGCGAGAACAAGTCAGGAACAACCCTAATTTCCTATATTTAATCCTATGGTAAAAAACTTATCCATTCCNNACCTGGTAAAATGGAAACCTGAAGGGCAGGTATATTATCACGACAACAAAAATGGATGGAGCGATCCTGATGCAGCATGGAATGGCGCTTACTGGGCACCGGAAGTATATGAAGTGAAGGGAAAATATTTCATGTTTTACAGCGCACAATGGAAGGAAAATCCAACCAATGAAATAGAAAATTTTCGCATAGGCGTCGCCGTTGCTGACAAACCCACGGGCCCTTTTATTGACCTGGCTAAAAGACCTATTTTCAACCCTGGCTATCCCATTATCGACGCAAATGTTTTTTTTGATGATAACGGTAAAGCATACCTCTACTACTCCCGCTGCTGTTACAAACATGCTGTTGAAACTGAAATATCACAATGGGCAAGGGGTAAAGGATGGTTCAATGAAATTGAAGAAAGCTGGGTATATGGCGTGGAACTAAAACCTGATTTTAGCGGCGTAATGGGTGAGCCTGTACTACTCCTGCGTCCCCCGGTGAAAATGGATGACAAGCAGGCTGAATGGGAAAGTCGCTCGGTGACTTCAAAAGAAGTGAACCGTCGCTGGACGGAAGGCTCTGTTGCTTTCAAAAAATCCGATACCTACTATATGATGTATTCGGCCAATTATTTTGGTGGGAAAAATTACGCTGTTGGCTATGCTACATCCAAATCTCCATTAGGACCGTTTGAAAAAGCATCGGATAACCCGGTATTGCAGAAGAATGTTGAACAGGGCGGAACCGTTACCGGCACAGGGCATAACAGCATTACCTACTCCCCCGATGGAAAGGAAATGTTTTGCGTTTATCATGGCCGAACTACATCTACCGGTGATCAGCGTGTGGTTTTTATTGACCGTATGAAAATTTTAAAAAATGGTCGTCTGGTTGTCGAAGGACCAACAACTCAACCGCAGGCACTTCCTTCGGGTGCGAAAAAATAAATGTATCGTCTTCACCAAACAATTGCCTGGTTTCTCACGCAAAAATTAAAATTGAGCAGAATAAATCTGCATTTTAGCGTGGTTCCGGAGCTAAANNAGGTATCCAATTATGGCAGGATTAAGTCACTTAAACGGTGGAGAGGCACAGGAGGGAATGGAGGATATTATACGAAAGAAAGGATCATGAAACAAAGGGTTTCTACGAAACCCAATAGGCTTTTAAAAACGATTACTTATTCCTTAGGCGTTTGTTTCAAACAAGATGGAAAGCTTCGGTCTACTTCCCTGGGTAAATATGTNNGGAAGAAACTTAAAACCTGAAAACCTAATTCTCACTAACCGGAGTGGATTAATTAAAAGAGCTTTCCAGCTTAAAAGGGCGGTTAAAGAAAACAAAATACCGGTTTTGCAATTGGATATGAAAGGAAATTTGGTGGCGATGTACAACAGCATCACCGAGGCAGCGAACAAAACGGGCTTTTCCATGGGGGCGATAGTGCAATGCACAAAGGGACGTATATTTCAACACAAAGGCTACAGATGGGAACTAGTAACGCCCCAAAAGTCAGCCAGACCTCAAAAAAGCTCACCGGATGCAGTTTTCAATGATCAATTGTGGAAGAAGTTGGGGAAGCCGCGAATATCCAGGAAGAATCCTATTCCGGCTTTTAACCTATCCCCAGGAAGCCTGGAAGGAGAAATATGGAAGCCCATAACAGGTCAGGATGGGAACTACCAGGTATCAAACCTTGGCCGTGTCAAATCCTGCAGCCGATTCAAAGGCAATGCAGTCTGGGTAAAAGAGCATATTCTAAGGTTGATTTCCGATGGCAATAAAAACCGTCCTTCTTCTTCTTTACAAGCATGTATTACAATGAAAGATAAAAAGACCCAGCAATCTGTAGCCAGGCTGGTTTATTTTCATTATGTAAAAGAATTCAACCTAAACGATAAGCGTCATCGGGTAAACTATAAGGATGGCAATTTTTTAAACCTTTCACCAAGCAACCTGGTACTGAAATAAACTACCTTCCATCCCTTATGTATTGAAGCGCCATAAAAGAACCAAAAGCAGCAACCAGGAATGCAAGGAGTAAAAATATCCGTTTTTGAAAAGCGAATTGTATGCTCCAGGTCAGCTTTTCCTGATCAGGGCTATCCTGGTTTTACGCAATTGACGCTCTGCTTTTTCCCGTAACTGTTCGTGGTGAATAAACCAACCGGCGATGGCGCCAATCACACTACCCAAAACGATATCAAATAGCCGGGAGGGAATAAGTTCATTGGGATTTGCACTTAGGGCACTTCCTGCTTCCGCAAGTAAAATGGTAAGGGGGGTGATGAAAATAACCGCCAGTCCATAATGGCGCACTACCAGCATTTCAATAATAAATTGCAGAATAAAAATCAGGATGCAGATAGTCAATGGGGTTAGATGTTGCAGTAATAAAACCCAGGCAAAACCCAGCCCTATCAAGGTTCCTAACACACGATGAAAACTTCGCTGCCAGATATGTTCCAGGCTCACACCCGCAATCACGGCGAGACAGGAAATAGGCACCCAGTACGGATTGGCCAGGTTCAGCAGGTTGCCGATAAAAAGCGAAAGGCCTACAAAAATACCCGTGATGGCAGCAGTAATCGTGTTGTGATATTTTTTGATTTTCAGTTGAACGGGTTCATTTCGGGCTGGAAATTTTCGTACTATATATAAGCTATAAACAAGGGCCAGCATACAGGCCAGCATGGTACCCATGCCCACCAGCCCGATCTTTACGGGGATTGTTTCCAGGTCAAAAGGCATGCAGATGGCGATGGATGCTATCATCAGAAAAAAGAAACTTCCCGGAGGTTTCATGCGGAAATAGGTTGCGGTCCATTGAACACCAAAAGCAAGAAGCCCTAATGCAATAGCGGAAACCAGGGGATTAAAACTGAACATGAATGCCAATGGCAAAAGAGATCATAAAACCAAATGAACAGGCAAGCATGGTGAT
>DQHT01000161.1:11757-14087 GCA_003531115.1 Bacteroidota bacterium
GATTCCATAGCTGATGTTTTGAAAATACAAACCTATCAATAAGGGAATGCCTGTGCACAATGAAGCCAAAAGAGGAATATGCCAGAGCCTTTCAGTTTGCCTCAATTCAAACAGCGACCGGAACAAGCCCGACATAATACCATTCTTCGTTGTATTCATTGCTGTAGTAGATTAAAGGCTACAAATCATCAGCTACTTNNCAGCTACAACGAAGTTCCTGAAATTCTCCTTATTATTTCTTCTACCAAACCTTAAAAATTTCCCTGCTGCCGGATACATACATTTCATTCATGTCTTTGAACTTTTCCATCACCTTTTGTTCTTCAGGGGTCTGACCCATCGTCTTCATTTCTTCCTCATAAGCAGCGAGGTTTTCAAAGGATGCAGCAACTATTACCCGGTGAAACTGCCCAGTCATATCGGTCATTATCCGTGTGTTTTTTGAGGGCATTGCATCAGCCCATTCTTTAAAGAGCTTTGCTAATTTGGAAGCATTGCCGGGCTTGCAGATAAAAATGTCGTGTACCGTGATCATAAAAAATGATTTATGTTTTGGAATAATTTCTTCCCCTCCGTATTTCCTTAATCGCTGATGGAACAAAGTTGAGCCCTATTCCTGAATTTTACAGGGTTCAATTACGGCAATTAAAGGGGCGATCACGACAATAATATACTGCTGCTTAAAAACGACAGGAAAATATTCAATCAGTCAATTAAAACGACAGGGAATTTATTCAATCAATCAATTTTCAACTCACGGATGATTTTTCCGGATTTTAGTAACCGTTCGTTGGCGGAACTAATGTCTTTCAACAGCGTAAACTCATCTTTTATGCTTCCGTCATTCGTGAGCCATTTTACAGTCAGAATGTTAGATTTTGTTTCTATCATCAGGGACCCGGGTACCGTGTTGTCTGAATAAAAATGCGCATTATGCGGGTATCCTTCCGTTGTTCTGCTAAGCTGACCACCTGATCCTGCAACAACATACACGGTTCCTTTGTTATCTTTCTTCTGTATATAAGGCATCCCTTTTTTGGTTCCATCAAACCTGCCTGAGCTGTGTTGAACTTCATGTTTTAATGAATCATAGTCCTTCTCAAATCCGGTATAGCCGGCAATTAATTTTGTTCTTTCATACAGGTGACTGTGACCAGAAAGAACCAGGTCGACTCCATAGGATTCAACGACCGGAACAATTATTTCTCTGATTTGAATCAATTGCTTTTCCTTATCAGAATCGTGCGATCCTTTGGAATAGGGCGGATGGTGAATGAGCACCACTTTCCATTTCTTGTCTTTGCTATGTATGAGATCTTTCATAAGCCATTCGAGCTGTCGGCTTCCCTTATCAAAAATACGAAGGCCATTTTCATCCAGTCCATAAGAGTCAAGGGCTATATAATGTACGTTCCCGATATCGAATGAATAGTATCCTTAGCACCTGATGGAACACCACCTGCCTCACCCTTCACAGGCATATTGAAAATATGGAAATATGGAATGAGGTCTTTTACCCCTGCGGGTGAATTGACCCGGTCATGATAGTCGTGATTCCCTGGAATAAGATAGGAANNGCGCATCCGTTCCATCTGAATAGACATTGTCGCCAAGTGTGATCCAGGCATCCATCGGTTTGTTCTCTGTATACTTCACGATCGACTGTAAAACCTCCCGCTGGTTTTTGGAACCATTGCCCATATCACCCAGGACCATTACCCGGAAAGTTCTTTTATCTGAATATTCCGGAAGAGTGGTGAAGTATTGATCCGGCGATTTAGACAAAACGGTATCAGCGAAATTTCCGATGGTATAGAAATATTTTGTTCCTGGCTGAAGGCCTTTTAATTCAACCTGGTGATCCATGACCAGTGTGGAATCATCTGCCTGCAGATCGAGCCTGTCCGGTGACAATCCAAAGAGAACCCTGCTTCTGTCGAGCACATTCGTTCTCCACCGGATAATTATACTGGTGCCTGTAGGAATNNATCAGGGCTACGAATATTAAAATTATTTTTTTAATCATCATCTGATTTTTATTACTGAAAATCCATCGTTACGGGCTTGAACCACTGCACAATCCGGATCAAAATACCATAAGACATTTATTGTTGCAGGTTGGTCTAAATTAATCTGATCAAAAACAATCCAGTAATTATTTTTTATATGCACAACAGCTCTTGTATATTCAGCATTCACCCCTACCAGTTTTGGAGCGAAGTTAAAAGGCCCATGTTATGCGCAGGTTAAGAATAGTTCTACATTATATTTCTTTATACAACCACTTTATTATCCAACAGAGCAGCATCGAGATCTTCACCGGGTTTGGC
>DQHT01000029.1 GCA_003531115.1 Bacteroidota bacterium
ATTATCTTAAGTTAGCGCCATTACCCTCTGGAGGGGGCAGGGGGAGGAAAGTAGCGAAATGACAGCACAATCCCGAGAATAGAAAACAATCTCAAGCCAGCACTATCGCCGACCCCCCCCCGCTGTCTGAACCGGGATTCCTGAGATTAAAATGATTTTTGGGATTTTAAATGTGAGCTGTAGGTTCACCCGAATTGGGTGAACCTACTGACAAATAACCCCCATTTCCCTTCGTCCGCCGAAGCTCGTGCACAAAAATCAGATTTAACACTATCCCCAGCGAGCGTAGGCGGACCCGCTCCCCCGCTCCCTCGCTAAGCCGAAGGCTACGCTCCCCTCATCAGTTTTTCCAAACTCCCCAGCCACTTGCAAAATCCCCCTCCAACCCGTACATTTGCACCGCAAACACGGTACCCATAGAATTGGCCTGTTTGCCACCGCATTCCGGCATCCATTCTCTGTAAGTCCCCGGAAAAAACCCCATTATGATCGATTTCACTAACAAAATCATTGGAGAGTCACTCACTTTCGATGATGTGCTTGTAGTACCCGCTTATTCCGATATCCTTCCCCGCGAAGTAAACACCAGCACCAAACTCACCCGCGAACTGAATATCAATATCCCCATCGTTTCTGCAGCGATGGATACGGTAACAGAATCCGGACTCGCCATTGTCCTTGCCCAGGTTGGAGGAATTGGTATCCTCCACAAAAACATGAGCATCGAAAAACAAGCGCTCGAAGTACGTCGTGTGAAACGTTCGGAAAGCGGTATGATCGTCGATCCGATCACCCTGAGTCCTGACGACACCATTGGCACCGCCCTGGAGATCATGAAGGAGAACAAGATCGGAGGCATCCCTGTAGTAACCGCAGGAAAAAAATTAGTCGGCATCCTCACCAACCGCGACCTGCGTTTTGAGCACGACAGGGAACGCAAGGTAAAAGATGTCATGACTTCCGAAAACCTGATCACGGCCCCCATGGGCACCAGTTTACAGCAGGCCGAAGAGATCTTAAAACAATACCGGATTGAAAAATTGCCTGTGGTCGATCAATACGGCATCATCACCGGACTCATCACCTACAAAGACATATTAAAACATAGCGACAACCCCTTAGCCAACAAAGACAGCCTCGGCCGCCTGATGGTAGGAGCCGCTGTAGGGATCAAAGCCGAAACCCTCGAAAGGGTAGAGGCCCTCGTTGCAGCAGGAGTGGATGTCATCACCATCGACACCGCTCACGGACATAGTGTATACGTAGCACAGGAGTTAAAACGCGTAAAAGCTAAATTCCCCGACCTGCAAATTATAGTAGGAAACGTAGCCACCGGAGCCGCCGCCAAACACCTGGCCGATGCAGGAGCCGACGCCGTAAAAGTAGGAGTAGGCCCCGGTTCTATTTGTACCACACGTATCATTGCTGGTATCGGAGTTCCGCAATTATCCGCCATTATGGATGCCGCCCATGCCCTCAACGGCACCGGCATTCCCATCATAGCTGATGGAGGTATCCGTTACAGTGGCGACATCGTTAAAGCCATCGTAGCCGGAGCCAGCACCATCATGGCCGGTTCCATGTTTGCAGGCGTTCAGGAATCCCCGGGAGAAACCATCATCTACGAAGGCAGGAAAGTAAAATCATACCGCGGCATGGGCTCTATCGAAGCCATGAACCAGGGCTCCAAAGACCGTTATTTCCAGGACGCCGAAGAAGAGATCGCCAAGTTGGTCCCTGAAGGCATCGTAGGCATCGTCCCCTTCAAAGGCAGCCTCAAAGAGATCGTCTACCAGCACGTCGGCGGACTCAAAGCCGGAATGGGCTATTGCGGCGCCCGCACCATCGCCGAACTCCAAAAAGCCCAGTTCGTCCGCATCACCGGAGCCGGTGTCCGCGAAAGCCACCCCCATGATGTGGTGATCACTAAGGAAGCGCCGAATTATAGTAGGTAGGTCCGCCTACGCCCGCTGGGGATTCGAGTAAGACGGAAGTGTCTACACGAGCTTCGGCGGACAAGGTGAGGAGATGAAGGGCTATATAGTCCGTCACACTGAGCGGAGCCGAAGTGCGACGGACTGAGCACAATCCCCGGCCATCCAATCGCCAAAATCCCCCTTCGGAGGGCCGCGGCCGCCGAAGCTCTTCGGAAATTATAGGTTTTCATCCAATCTTTACGAGCGAAGGCGGGGGTAGGGGGAGGAAGGCAGCTTCGTACGAGCAATACGTTCGTGACTTGAGCACAATCCCCAGCCAATCCGGGCCTTTCCGTCTGAACTGGGATTCCTGAGATTAAATGGATATCCTGGATTTTTTTTATTAAGTCACTCTATAGCGCGTCACCCTGAGCAGGCAAACAACTTAATAGCTTTTGCAGAAACCCCACGCCGTGTCGAAGGGCCCTTCCGTCCGAACCAGGATTCCTGAGATTAAAAAGATTTTTGGGATTTTTTGTTGTTCCGAGCCAATAATATTGGTCCGGATAGCGATGTAGTTTCACCCAATTTTTATCCGCCGAAACTCAAGAATTTTCTCCAGACGAGTGAAATCGAAACGAGCGTAGGCGGACGGGTGAAACTACATCGAACGCTGCCCCGCCCAGTAGGTTCACCCGAATTGGGTGAACCTACTGGGCCACAAACCTCATTTCCCCTCGTCCGCCGACCACGTACGCCGTAGCTATTTCAGCGAAGGCGTAAGCTCGCGCACATTTATTAGATTTAACACAATCTCCACCGAGCGTAGGCGGACCCGCTCCCTCGCTCCCCCGCTCCGGACGAAGTCCCGCTCCCCTCGTCCGCCGACCGCGTGCGCCGAAGCTTTTTCAGCGAAGGCGCAAGCTCGTGCACACGTATCAGACTTAAACCAATCGTGCCGAGCGTAGGCGGACTCATTGATAATCCCTACCACTTAAACTACCTTTGTATTCAGACAGTTATATAAACCTCAAAAATAACTCCAATGCCCACCACTAAGGAACATCTACTCCAAAAACTAATATGGGACTACTCCTATAGCACCGATGAGCTGAATAAGCTACTCACAGGGGAGATAAAGCAGTTAGGGCATTTAACTAAACGGACTTTATTTGTGAGGGCAATGGAATCCTTATCCTGGTTTTCTGTGCTGGAGCTTTTTGGAGCAAAGGAAGTTTTACGGTTCTTAAATGAGGATACCATTAAGGAAATCAGATCCAGTTCATTGAAAAAACGGTATGAATTTACCAAAACACGACTTCAACAAATTATATCAACTACAGGATAAAGTTTTGGCTGCTGTGGCCGAAATGAAGCTTCCTTTTTATCTCACCGGAGGAACCGCTCTTGGAAGATTTTATCTTAATCACAGATATAGTGAAGACTTGGATTTTTTCGTCAATGCTCATCCTGCATATGGTGATTTGTCAAAGGGGATGTACAGGAAGCTTAATGACAAATTTAATATTGATAAGGACGCTGTTCTCGAAGAGGATTTTTCCAGATTTTATGTCCGTGATGGAGAAGAAACACTGAAAATAGAGTGTATCAACGATGTTCCATATCGTCTTGGTGAACCAAAACAAACATCTTGGGGTCTTTTGGATAGCGTTGAGAATATTCTAGCGAATAAGTTGAGTGCATTAATAGGACGCGACGAACCAAAAGACTTGTTCGATATCATTCAGATTGCCAGGAACTACTCCTTTAATTGGAAAGACATTTTCCTTGAGGCCAGAAAAAAAGTACATCTGAACGAGTTAGAGTTCGAAGAACGAATTCTTTCCTTTCCAATTTCCTTTTTCGAAAAAGTAAACTGGACGAATAAACCAATGGATTTGAATGAGTATGAAGCCGCGAAAATCCAAATAGCCGACGACTTCCTTCTTGGGTATGATAATTCATTAGGAATTGGAAAAGTGCCTATTGGACAGGCCGTTCCGAAAATACACGACTAGCCGTAAACTTTGTATTACTAATAAACAAATACGTTTATTGCTAATACATACTATTGGGTTTTAAATCGTGTTGTTGGACTGCAGGACTGCAGGACTGTTTGACTGCTTTATCGTTGCATTGGCTAGAGGAACAACTGCAATAGGCCGGGCACAATGCCCGGCCTGTCACCCTGACCGCGTGCGCCGAAGCAGAAAGGTCAGCTTGCTGTACTTTTCTGCGTAGGTGCAGCAGGCAAACGACTTAATAGCTTTTGCAGAAACCCCACGCCGTGTCGAAGGGCCCTTCCGTCTGAACCAGGATTCCTGAGATTAGAATGATTTTTGGGATTTTTTGTTGTTCCGAGCCTTTAATGTAGAGATGCAAAATCTTGCGTCTCTCCTTCACCAATGAATCTGGATCCCCGCCTGAAACGCCCCCTCATAGCCAACTCCAAGCTCCCCGAATAATCCCAGGCGCCGGAAAGGAGCATATTGAACACCTATTACATCAATCTGAAAACCAATTCCTGACTCCCTCTCGCTGAATTCTGAAACCTGAGGATTATTCGAAGAACCATCGCTTGTGTAGAAATAATCCAGTTTGAGATATCCTAAACCAAGTCCGGAGTATAAAGAACCCGTCGACCACCTCTTCCAGTGGCAATCCATTTTTGTAGCAACTCCCAGACCGATAAGGTCCACATTTATGCCTAAAAGCGGGATGTTTCGGGTTTCAGCCAAAAACGAGTACACGTTAGTAGCGATCGATAAGGTTTTTCCCCTGTCTACAAAAAAGACGAACTGGTAGGTATTTGAAAAGGAAGACCCTGATTTCCCCTGGTTTACGAAATCACGCACAATAGGGTTATATGCACTTATCCCATACCGTATCATAACCTTATGCGGAACACATTCTTTTAATTCATCCTCAAGCAGGATCCGCACTACCTTATCTCTGGAAATAATATAATAAGGACCTCTTGGATTTGACAAACGCCGGTACTTAACAGAATCATCTGAAATTTCGTCAACGAAACATTTCACCTGTGTCGAATCATTAAATAATATACGATCCTGACCCTTAACGAAATTTATACCAAACAGGAATATAAACCCAGTGAGTAAAGCATTTTTCATAGTTGTAAATTTTAATTGGTTCATCATTCAAATTTACCCAGCCACAGCATAAGTATCTCCCCTTTATGGAATTTTGACAGAAATCTGACAATTGGGGGATTGGCTGTTGGATTGTAGGATCGTAGAACTGTTAGATCGTTCAAACAATCCCACGGACACACTGCCCCAACCCCGCAGGGGTTCTCCATTCTTAACCCCGGGTGAATCCAACTGAGCTTTTCAAAAAACTTTATATGATTATCATATCACCAGAAAGCGAAGGCGGATGAACTCGGGGCCACGGACTGCCCTATGATAATCAACCCCGCAGGGGTTGCCCAAAAGAGATGGTCCGAGCTTAAGCGGTCTCGGTCCTAACGAATTCCCTACTTCCTCCTTTATCAAAAAAGCGACCGGCCCGGAGGTCCTGACCGCTCTTTTGATCACTTCATCACCCCCTACAATGCCTCAACAATCGTTGGGTAAAAAACAGTAAGTTAAAGCAAAATAATCTTTAATTTTACGCTATGACCAAGATAGAACCAGATCCATATAAAGCGTTTCTAAGTACGATAAAGGAAAGGATCCATCAATCGCGGTATGAGGCGATGAAGCAGGTAAACAAGTCCCTGCTGTCCTTATATTGGGAAATAGGAAAAAGCATTGCCAACAAACAAGAAGAATACGGCTGGGGAAAATCTATAGTAGAAACACTATCAAAGGACCTTCAAAATGAGTTTCCCGGTGTTCATGGATATTCTGTTCAGAATTTGTGGTATATGAGGCAGATTTACCGGGAATATAATGACAATACAAAACTCCAACCACTGGTTGGAGAAATCAGTTGGAGTCATAACCTGGTGATCTTGAGTAAATGCAAAAATGACCAGGAGCGGGAGTTTTATATGCGTATGACTAAAAAATATGGCTGGTCAAAGAATGTATTAATCCATCAAGTAGAAGCCAAAAGCTTCGAGAAGTTTTTACTGGGGCAAACAAACTTTGATAAGGTTGTTCCTGAGAAATACAGGCATCAAGCAATCCTTGCGGTAAAAGACGAGTATACCTTCGATTTTTTGGATCTTACTGAAGAGCACAATGAAAGGGAACTTGAACTGGCATTGATGAAAAATATTCGAAAGTTTTTATCAGAGATGGGCGGCGACTTTGCCTTTATTGGCAACCAGTATAGGATACAAGTGGGAGGCGAAAACTTCTATATCGACCTGCTTCTATTTCATAGACGTTTAAAGTCTTTGGTGGCTATAGAGCTGAAATCCGGAAAATTTAAGCCGGAATACGCCGGGAAAATGAATTTTTACCAGGCGGTACTGGACGATAACGTGAAACAAACGGATGAGAACCCGACTATTGGTATAATTATTTGCAAAGACAAAGATAAAACGGTTGTCGAATATGCTCTGAAGAATATCAACGCTCCCATTGGCGTGGCATCATACACCCTGACAGAATCCCTCCCAAAGGAATACAAAAACCTGTTACCATCACCCCAAGAGATAGAAGAGAAGCTATCTGGATTGATTGATTATTCTACACAGAAATAACAGACGCGAAATTTAGACATTAACAAATTGGAACTTGGAACATGGACCTGGAATAACTCATAACTCTCCTCGTCCCCCCCCCTAAAAAAAAGCGGCCGGTTCGGAGGTCCTGAAGCAATTCCATCCTCCCTTAAACCTTCATAAACTTTCATAAACCTTCATAAACCTTAAATGTAAGTACACTTGGATTTTGGAACTTGGAACTTGGAGCTTGGAATTTATTCCCCCTACCGCTCCCTCGCTCCCCCGCTCCGGACGAAGTCCCGCTCCCCTCGTCCGCCGAAGCTCGCGCACATTTATTAGATTTAACACAATCTACACCGAGCGTAGGCGGACCTACTCACGTCCGAGTAAATGCGTCAGGCCGAAATCTATATTCACCGCGCCAAAGCTGTTTGACCGCAACGAAAGCTTTGGCGCTATGTGGGTTCTTCAACTGTTATTCTCCTCTCCAAATCCCATCGTCCGCCGAAGCTCGTGCACACGTATCAGACTTAAACCAATCGTGCCGAGCGTAGGCGGACTCATTGATAATCCCTACCACTTATCCTACCTTTGTGCTCAGACAAAAGTTTAAACCTTCATAAACCTTCATAAACTTTTATAAACCTTAACAACCCCATGCACCCCCTCGCCCAACTTCAGCCCGATCTTTTCTGGGATATAAATCTCACGGGACTGGATTGGAACAAGCATAAACAGCTAATTGTGGAAAGAGTACTTGAAAGAGGGTCTTACAAAACTTTCCGGATTACTGAGGAACATTATGGCAAAGAAGTATTGAAAAACATTATCCGAAAGATTAGCTACATGCATCCCCGGGATATATCCTTTGTCAAAATTTATTTTCAATTGCAAACAGAAGACTTAAGATGTTGTTCGACTGTGGGACCGTAGAACTGTTCGATCGTCAAAACAATCCCACTCCTAATCCAATCCCGAAAATTAATTATCTTGCAGATATGTTATCAAGATCCGACATAGAATCCAAACTGAAGCAAATGAAACCGGAGCTTGCTGATAAGTTTCATGTTAGCCGTATCGGTTATTTTGGATCATTTACCGCTGATAAACAAAGTGAAAACAGTGATCTTGATCTCCTTGTTGAGTTTTCGGAACCAATTGGATGGAAATTTTTCACCTTAGAGCGTTTTCTCGAACAAGCGTTTGGTATTCCAATTGACCTGGTGACAAAAAACGCGCTCAAAGAACGGATCAGAGAATCGATTTTGAACCAAGTACATTACGTTTGAAACCAAGCGACCGCGATCCTGTTCTATACTTGGAAGATATAGCTCTATCCATGCAGAGAGTTCAAGAATATATTCAAGGACTCGATTTCCAACATTTTAAATGGGATCATAAAACCGTTGATGCTGTGATACGAAATTTTGAGGTTATCGGAGAAGCAAGTAAAAATGTACCTCAACATATAAAAGAGAGGTACTCAAATATTCCTTGGGAAGAAATGTATCGTCTCAGGAACAGAATCACTCATGAATATTTCGGTATTGACTATGAAATTCTATGGGACATTGCAACCAAACATTTACCACAAAACCATAAGGACATAGTAGCTGTTCTCAAGCTCGAAAATTGACATGCCTGTAGTACGAGACATTATACTCCAGATTGGCTCATAATTGGCTCAATTGGCTCATCTTCACCCCCAGAGGCTCCTGCCGTCAATTAAATGTCGGATATGTCGGATAAATGTCGGATAAATTGGAAATGGCTCTATATACTACCATCCAATCATAAATCATAAATCATAAATCAAAACGGCCCTCCGATTCCACAATCCCACCCAGTCCCACATTTACGCATTTGCTAAATCATCATTTAAGTCATCTGTATCGTATGCGCCAAATACAGAAACATGATACTTTGAAAGCAATTCCAAAAAATCCACCCTTGATAATCCTAAAACCCGCGCTGCTACACCAGATGAAACTTTACCTAATTCAAAAAGTTTCACCAATGAGCTTGTTTTCATCTCTGATTCAAATTCCTTTTCGCTTAATCTTAATGAATTGGCCAAGGACTCCGGATACGCTATGTTTATGATACCTTTCATCGCCTCTTTTATACGAAGATACGGAAGTTTGAACATTGTTCCCCCCAGTAGTTTCACCCGAATTGGGTGAAACTACTGACAAATAAAACCCATTTCCCCCTACCGCTCCCCTCGTCCGCCGAAGCTCGCGCACATTTATTAGATTTAACACAATCTACACCGAGCGTAGGCGGACCTACTCACGTCCGAGTAAATGCGTCAGGCCGAAATCTATATTCACCGCGCCAAAGCTGTTTGACCGCAACGAAAGCTTTGGCGCTATGTGGGTTCTTCAACTGTTATTCTCCTCTCCAAATCCCATCGTCCGCCGAAGCTCGTGCACACGTATCAGACTTAAACCAATCGTGCCGAGCGTAGGCGGACCCCCTCATCAAAAGGGCGTAGTCAACATTTAATCGTTGACCACAAGCAACTATTTAAACCCCTCCACCGTCTTAAAACCACCTGCAACCATTTTCCGTATATGAACCTAAACCACACACGTTATGGAATTTGGAATCAACAAATTATTCTTCCACAACCGGTCAAGAAAAACACTGACCAGGCATCAATTTGATCTACTCGTATTCATAAGCATCGGACTCACCTTCCTGGGCTTTGTTATGCTGGTCCTTTATTTTGTTAATCAGAGCGGGTAGATGGTTTGGAAATTGTGGACAGGACTGAAGGGCCTGCATAAGCTAGGTTTATGAAGGTTTANNTAAAACTCCTTCAAACACTAGGTTTATGAAAGTTTATAAAGGTTTAAATGGTTTAAAAAGAGCCGTTAGACAGAGTGTCAAGTCGTCTCCTTACCGAAGCAATTCCATCCTCCCTTAAACCTTCATAAACCTTCATAAACTTTCATAAACTTGAAGATTCCAAAATGATCCCGTTCAAAACTAAACCTTCATAAACCTTCATAAACTTTCATAAACTTGTGGTAATCATAAACCTTTGATTTTCCCAATTCTCTATCTAACCCACTACAATGAAAACTTATTCCTTCGAAAAACTCATCGCCTGGAAAGAAGGCCGAATTCTCGTAAAACTCATCTATAAAGTGACTAAAAGTTTTCCCAAAGATGAACAGTACGGCATGACCTCTCAGTTGAGGCGAGCAGCCCTGTCAATAACCAACAATATTGCCGAAGGATCTGGCCGAACAACAGTTGATGATCAAAAGAATTTCTATAAAATGGCGTATAGCAGTACCATGGAAGTACTGAATTGCTGCATAGCCGCCTCCGACCAGGAGTATATTACGGAAGAAACACTGATCAACATCAGAGAGCAAATCGACAAAACGGCCTTTTTGATTACCAAGTTGCGTGAATCCCTATAGAGTATGGGTAGAACCCAGAAGCGCTGCTAAACCAAAGGTTTATGAAGGTTTATGAAGGTTTAGATGGTTTAGATGGTTTGGGAAGGATTATAATTTGAAGCCCCCTCTAAATTTTTGTCTAAGCCTGGGTTTATAAAGGTTTATGAAGGTTTAGAATTAGAAGCCCACTCTAAACCTTCATAAACCTTCATAAACTTTCATCAACCTGAAGATTCCCTATATGATCCCGTTCAAAACTAAACTTTAATCAACCTTCATAAACTTTCATAAACTTGAGGATTACAAAATGATCCCGTACAAACTAAACCTTCATAAACCTTCATAAACTTTCATAAACCAGAGTTACCACCTTTTTGAATTTGGAACTTATAAACCCTATCTTCGCCCAAAATACTACCCTTTTGAGTAAGAAGATTCTCCATCCATTCCTCCTCCTGCTACTGGTCACGCTACACTCTTGCGTCCCCAACAAAAAAATCATCTACCTGCAGGATGCCAACAAACAAGCAGATACCCTGTACCAGGTTCAACTCAATAATTACCTCCTCCAAAAAGGCGATATCATCGGCATCGATGTAAAACTGATGAATGATAACCCACTCATACAAAACATCTTCCAGCAGGCGCAAAACAATGCAGCGCAGGCTGGTGCACAGGGTGGCGGTGACTTTTACTACCTTACCGGGTTTACACTTGATGACTCCGGATTTGTAGCGGTACCTTTTGTAGGTAAGATCAACCTCGAAGGACAAAACATCTTTCAGGCAAATGAAACGGTACAGAATACGTTTAATGAGTACCTGACCAATGTTTATACTACGGTACGTTTAGGAGGTTTGCGTTATTCTGTCCTGGGTGAAGTTAAACGCCCGGGAAAATTTATGGTGCTCCAAAACCGCATGACCATTTTCGAAGCCCTGGCCAATGCGGGCGACCTTACCGAACTGGCCAAACGGGAATCCATCACCATAATGCGTCAATACCCCGAAGGAACCAAAATCCATAAAGTGAATTTATTGGATGAAAAAATAATAAGCTCTCCTTACTATTATATCCAGCCCAATGACCTAATTTATGTGGAGCCTTTACCCATCCGTGCCTTAGGAACAGGAACAACCGGTTTTCAGACCCTGGCTGCCGTATTATCTATCCTTTCTTCCACCGTTATTATAGCCACCTTCATTACCCGATGAGCACGCAAAATTCTTTCGAGCAATTAGATGACAACGAGAACTCCCTCGATATCAAAGCCATCCTCTATAAACTTAGGGCTTTTTGGCCGCTGATTTTGATCGGTGCATTTGTGGGCTTGGCTTCTGCTTACCTGATCAACCGCTATACCCTGCCCACCTACAAAGCAGAAATCAAATTATTGATCGATGATGGCAAAGACAAAGGATCATTCGGAGCCGAACAGTTTATGTCGGCTTTGGGCTATTATAACCCCCGACTAACTTTTGAAAATGAAGTAATAAAGATCAAATCCCGCACACTTACCGAAAAAACTCTCGACAACCTGAATTTTGAGGTTTCTTATTATTCAGTAGGGCGCATCCTGACTCAGGAGAATTATGGAGACAAAGTGCCAATTAAGGTGTTTTATGACACAATTCCGGAGAAGGTTGAGGGCTTATTGATCGAAATTGAAGTCAAAGACGCCAACACCTGGACTCTAAGGAATCTGGAGGTAATGCATAACAAATTTAAATCGGAACTCAAAAAAGAGTATAATTTTTCGAGCATTATCCAATGGGACGATTTTTTCTTTCGGGTAGAGAAAAGGGAAAATCTGAAAGCTGGGGAAAAACTGGAAATTCGTTTTAATACGCGGGCTTCTTTAGTCAAACAATTTAATGAAGCCCTGGTGGTGGAGCCGGAAGCCAAAGGAGCTTCTGCAGTGAGGATGGAGCTATCGGGGAAAAATCAACAGAAAATCCAGGATTATCTTGACGAATTGGGCAAAACCTATATCCAGTTTGGATTAAATGAAGCAAAAGAAAAATCGGAGAAAACGTTAGCCTTTATTAACGAGCAATTGTCCATCATTACGGATAGTTTGGGAGTGGCAGAAAATCTCCGGGAACGTTTCCGTTCGGATAACCGCATCACAACAATGAGCGAAGAGGGGGGGAGGATTTTTAGCAAACTCGATGCCCTGATCACCCAAAAAACCCTGGAAGACCTCCAAATGCGTTACCTGAATTATTTGCAGGAATACGTGGAGGGCAAAAGAAAGATCGATGATATAGTAGCGCCATCAGCCATGGGGGTTCAAGACCCGGTGTTGCTTGGCCTGGTAAATGAATTAATTGCACTGAACGGAGAACGACAAAAATTACAATCCGGAATCAAGCAAGAAGGCTCGGTTCTGAATACTATTGATGCGCAGATAAACCTGTTAAAGAAAACCTTAAAGGAAAATTTGATTTCTCAAAAACGCGGAGCGGAAATCCGATTGACCGAATTACAAAAACAAATATCTTCCTATGATGCGGAAATTTCCAAACTCCCCCAAACAGAACGCGCTTACCTGAATATTGAACGGAAGTACTTATTAAATGAAGGTCTCTATACTTNNCAGCGGAAGTACTTATTAAATGAAGGGCTTTATACCTTCTTGTTGGAAAAAAAGGCAGAAAGCGAGATCAATACCGCATCTATCGTAGCAGCAAATAAGATCATCGACCCAGCCATGGCATTAGGACAAACAGCCCCTAAGCCCGCTCAAAATTATCTGATTGGATTGATGTTAGGTTTGATCCTGCCGATCGGAAGTATTTTTGTGATAGGTTATTTTGACAACCGCATTCACAGTATCGACGAAATTAAAAAGGAGACGAATGCCAATATATTAGGAATGATTGGTCATTCCGAAAAGGTATCAAACCTGGTCGTTCTCAACCATCCCAAAACCAGCATTTCAGAGTCTTTCAGGGCCATTCGAACCAATTTGCAATACCTGGCCATCAACAAGGAAAAGAAGGTCATTTTGATCACCTCCAGTATCTCCGGAGAAGGAAAAACCTATTGTTCTATGAACCTGGCTTCTATCCTGGCCCTTGGAGAAATGAAAACGGTTTTATTAGGACTGGATTTACGTAAACCCAAAATATTCGATGATTTTGACTTGAAAAACGATATCGGGGTGGTTAATTACCTGATTGGCCAGGCAGACTTGAAAACAGTCCTACACCCCACCCAAAATCCTCATTTATTTGTTATCCCGGCCGGCCCAACCCCGCCGAATCCTGCAGAGTTATTGATGAGTCCTCGCTTCGAAAGCCTCTTAGACGAACTTAAAGGTCAATTCGATTATATCATCATGGATACCCCGCCTATGGGACTGGTAGCCGACGCCAATGACCTGATGAAATACGCCGATGTCGGTATTTACGTCATCCGCCAATCCTATACCCGCAAACCCATGTTGGTTTCCCTTAACTACCTCGAAGAAAACCACAAAGACAAATCAATCGCCGCCATCATCAACGATGTCGGCGCCTCATCAACCTATGGGTATGGATACGGTTATGGTTACGGCTNNTATGGATACGGTTATGGTTACGGCTATGGTTATGGATACGGTTATGGTTACGGCTATTACGAAGAGGATTTTGAGAAGAAAAAAAGAAGGGGATTTAGTTTTAAGAGAAAATCTTAGCAGCCGTTTCTAAAACTTTCCATTTTTTTAACTTCAAAAATTAGGAAATTCAAAAACCAGACTTCATATTTGAGTAGTTTTTCTACTCAATCTGTCACATCTTTGTGTGACTTACCAAGCGAAGCTGTGCCAGGGGGTGGAGTTACAAAGTTTTTAACCAATGGATTTTTGGAATATATTATTGGTTTATGAAGGTTTAAATGATTAGGTTTTGTCTTAATGAAGCAATTCCATCCCACCTTAAACTTTTATAAACTTTCATAAACATTCATAAACCAGAACCCCCATTCGTGCTAAAAATGGACACCCCATTCAAAAGAAATCACCAGTTTGATTGACATACTAATTTCTTCCAAAACTCGAGTTAAGCTACTCCTAAAGTTCTTCCTGAACACAGACACAGTAGCTTATCTGCGCGGATTGGAATCAGAGTTCGGTGAAAGCAGCAATGCAATCCGACTCGAACTCAACAAACTGGAAGAAGCGGGTTTTTTAAAATCCGAAACGCAAGGAAACAGAAAAGTATTCGGTGCAAACAAACGACACCCACTCTTCTCCGACATACACTCCATTCTACTAAAATATACCGGCATCGACCAAATCATCGAACGCGTTATCAACCGTCTCGGAAATTTGGAAGAAGTCTACCTCGTAGGAGAACTAGGCAAAGGCAATGACAGCCCTATCATTGATCTCATATTTGTAGGAGAAATAGATAAAATAACCTTGACCGAGTATATAGATAGGGCGGAGGAGTTTGTCCATAAAAAAATCCGTTACGTCCAATTTAACCGAATCGAGTTTGATCTAAACAGGGATGCCTTATTAAACGGAGCCCATATTGTTTTATGGCAATCCTAGTAAAAGGAGGTTTAAAGGGTTTATGAAGGTTTATGAATGTTTAATTGGTAACTTACCCTTAAACCTTCATATGGTCTCTTCAAGCTCTTAAACCTTCATACAGCGTCCGTCGTAGCTCTTGATTCATGAAATTCTAACCTGAATCATAGTCGAGCGAAGGCGGAAACTTTTATAAACCTTCATAAACTTTTTCACATTGAACATAAAAGACTCCCGCATCGCAATCATCGGCCTCGGCTACGTAGGTCTTCCTTTGGCTGTTGAATTCGGTAAAAAATTCCCTACAGTTGGTTTTGACATCAACAAAACCCGGGTGGCAGAACTCAATTTAGGTATTGACGCGACACTCGAAGTAGAAAACGAGTATCTCGCTGATGTATTAGCTAATCATTCGTTGATCGTTTCTGATAACCCGGAAACAATCGCCGACTGCAACGTGTTTATCGTCACAGTTCCTACACCTACTGATAAACACAACAGACCCGTCCTCACCCCTATGATCAAAGCTAGCGAAACCGTAGCTAAGGTCTTAAAAGCCGGTGATGTCGTCATCTATGAATCAACCGTTTACCCGGGAGTTACCGAAGAAGAAATGGTGCCTGTTTTGGAGCGTGAATCCAGATTGAAATTTAACCGGGACTTTTACTGTGGTTATTCTCCGGAACGCATAAACCCAGGCGACAAAGAACATACGGTAACCAAAATCCTGAAGGTAACTTCCA
>DQHT01000100.1 GCA_003531115.1 Bacteroidota bacterium
CTGCATATCCTCCTTTTTGCCTTTGGCTTTTCGTTTCATGTATTTCTCTAATTCCTTCTCATCTCCTTTTTCCAGGTTGAGGGTATAGGTTTGCGGATCGAGCTTATTGATCTTTTGCCAGTAGAAATCTTCTCCTTTATAGGCTATAACCACAAAGCGGTAGTTCAGGTTGGCATTGAGTTTTTCCTTCCAGGCACCCTCTTTTTTGAGGACGCGTTGAAAGCTGCTCAGGGAATCGGGCAAGAGGTAGAGCATGACCCGGTCGAAGGAGTCTTCTTCGTTCACCACAAACTCAACGGGACTATAGGTTAAGGTGGCGGTTTTTCCATATACAGGGTCGGTGTAGGTCATGCTTTCGCGATTGACCGTGGCAGCAAAAACGTATTGATCCAGGTTTTTCCATCCCGGCGTGCTTACTTCAAGTGTATAATATTCAGGCAAGGGTTCATTGCAATAGGCTACCCCTCCTATTTGCCGGTAAGCATCCTTCATGTTACGGCAGAGTTCATCGTTAAATACCTGCACTTCCCTTATAGCATCCTTTACAGAAAAGGCCAGTCGTTTTTCCATGGCTACATTTTGCAGGCTGTCGAGCTCGCGGTAATGGGCCTGCCAGGTTTTTTCGGTGGCTTCTTTCCAGGCTTTTTGTTTGCTTTCGTATTGCGCCAGGAGTTTTTGTTGAAGTTCCGAACTGATCCTTACGCCCCCTTCTTTTCTGAGGTAATACTCCCGGAACTTTTCCTTCTGATTACCCTTGGCAAGTTGCATACAGAGGCTGTCGATCTCCCACATTTGCCAGTCGAGGTGATTTAAATAGGCGAGCAAATATTTGGATTCACAGGTGCTATGGATATAGCGCATCCGTTCTTCAAAGGCTTTGGTAGCGAGCAGGGTATTGTCGAATTCCTCATTCCAGAAGGCTTTGATCCGGGAAGGGTCGATTTCGAAAATTTCACTATGTACTGATTCAGCAGCGGCAGCTGTATCTGCCTGCACAAGCATTGAAGCAAATTGAAATAATGAATTAGAAACTGTCTTCGATTCTGTTATAATTTGTATACTAGGTTCAAGACGATTAAACAAATCGTCTATCCTCGGCACTTGGTACCCCGAAAAAGAATAATAAATACTGTCGGTATATCCTTTATCCGTGATGTTTTCTCCCATATCCTTCAACGTCAGAATGAAGTGTTCCGGATAAAAATCCAGTTGGGCCATGGGAATGGAGGGTAAGTCTTCATTGATCCTTAGCGGGTTCACCCAGTTTATGGTTCCGTCTTCCAGCACTTCGCTGTCGAAGAGCATCATGTTTGGGTTCACCTCTTCGGTGGGTACCAAAATGCTCACTTCCTTTTTCCAATACAGTTCCTTTTCTCCATCGAAAGCCCGCACAGAAAACATGCCTGCACTTTGAAGGAGTTCACCGTTGCTGGTGGTTGACAGTCCGGACTTAACAATGTCCAGGTCAGTCAGGGCTTCCTGGATTTGGATCTCGATGGATTTACTTTCCGTGTCAAAAGCGCCGGCAGGAATGGCCAGCATCATACCACCCGGCGTTTCTAAAATCGTATCGCTTTCTGAATTGATCTGAACCTTTGTTACAGGAAGAGAAACCTCAACAGTTTCAAAATGGGTAATGTCCGCGACTTCCTTTTTATCCATCCATAAAAAGACAGAAACACCCAGTATGAGCGCCACAGCTATGATTACGCTGATCCATGAAAGGGTCTTTATTAAACGGATATGCCGGATCTTTTGAGCGATTTCGCCTTTAAGACCCATACGTTGCAATTGTTGGGTGAGGTCTTTTTGAATGATAAATTCCTTTTTAAGGGCAGGGTCATTCGCCAATTCTTTTTCGAAGCCGGCTTTTTCTTCGGGTCCCATTTCGTTCAGGAGGTAGCGGTCGATCTTTTCGGTATTCGTTTCCATCTCAGTTGGCGCTTAAAAGTGAATAATTGGCTTTGGCCTTTTCCAAACAGCGGTACTTCTGGTTTTTGGCCACTTTGTCGTTTCTGAAACCCAGTTTTTTAGCGATGGATTCAAAGCTGAGCCGGTGGTAATAAAAGAGCACAAGAAGCTGCCGACATTTTTCCCCGAGCTGTTCCAAAGCCGATTCAGCCCAGTTTTGTTTCTCCTCGGCAAATCCTAAATCTATCTCTTCGCTGGTCAGGTTCTCGTCCAATTCGATGGAGGCCTTTGTTCCTCTTTTCCGCAGCGCCTTGAGCCATAAATTTCGGGCAATGGCATAAAGAAAGGTGCTGAGTGAGGATTTCAATTCGAAGTTTTCGTCTTTCGTTTTTTCTATCAACACCAGGAGCACCTCCTGAAAAAGGTCTTCGGCGTCTTCCTTTGTTCCACTGTTGTTCAAAACCATTTTTCGTATGGATGGAAAGGAGGAATACACGGCCTTGATGCCCTTTTTCAGCTCATTTTCCCGAAACAGCTTTAAAATTTCCTGATCACGCATTGTTTTCGATTTTGATATGAATACCGAATTGTTCGAAAGATCATCATTTTTTGCGGGAAAAAAGGGGTATGGGGTTCTGGGTTCAAGCAGAAACTTTCCATAACCCAAAACCCATAACCCATAACCAGAGTGACCTTGCAATTCCACCCAACAACCCTTATCTTACCCCTCAGAATACCACAATCATGCCCAGCCCCATCAAACGCCACCCCGCCCTTCAGCCCCTTAGCCGCGACCATCATTTTGGACTTTTGCTGTGCTGGAAAATAAGAAAAGGACTAAGCAAACAGATCGATATCCAACGTATTAAAGCTTATGTCTACTGGTTTTGGAATAGCCACCTGTCTGCCCATTTTGAGGAGGAAGAAAAATACGTTTTTCCGCTGTTGGGAGATGGAAACAAACTCGCCGAGCAGGCCCTTCAGGAACACCGGACTATTCGCTCTTTAATGGCAAAAATGGAGGATCTGGAAAACGTCCTGCAAACGTTGGAAGAAACCTTGACTTCCCATATCCGGTTCGAGGAACGGGAACTCTTTAATGCCATTCAGGAAGTAGCGACAGCAGATGAACTCGCAATAATTGAAAACCTCCATCATCAACAAATCGACGAAAATGCCTGGGAGGATCGATTCTGGGAATAAAATGACCCCTTATCTTCGCACTATGTACCAACTCAACGAAAACGACTACGCCGCCTATTACCGGCCATACATGGAAGGACTGCCTTCCAGCGATATCCTCACCTTTCTCGAAAATCAGAAACAGGAGGTTCTCTCTTTCCTGCAAACCATTCCTGAAGAAAAATGGAACCATGCCTACGCACCCGAAAAATGGACGGTCAAAGAAGTTTGTGGCCATGTGCTGGATTCAGAGATCATATTTGGCTACCGGACCCTGTGCATCGCCCGGGGAGAAACCCAGAGTTTGCCGGGTTATGAAGAAAATGACTATGTTGAAAACGGCCATTTTAAGGAATTGGATTATCAGCAGATCATTCAGACCTGGCTCAAAGCCAGAGCCCTCAATCTGAGCCTGTTTGAGAGCATTTCTGAAGAAGCCTGGGAGCATGTAGGCACAGCAAACAATAACCGCATGAAAGCCGGGGCTGTTCCATTCATCATTGCCGGCCATACGCGGCATCATATGCGGATCATTAAGGAGAGGTATCTTTAGAGGGAGGATTTCAAAACTGTGATACTGAGGTAGGGCTATTTTTGATTTATGATTTATGATTTATGATTGTTGGGCCTCATTTCATCCGCAAACAGAAACCCTCCGCTCCAAATAAGCCGGCGACAGCCAATGTGCACCAGCTTAGACGCTCTCTGTGAAGTTTTTAAAGTCCTTCAAGAACTTCATCGACTGCTTCTTAAAGGCTCCTGGCATTAAGAAGGCGATGATCCGCATGAAGCCTTTAAACTGAAACTCGTTTTCGGTGAGGTAGCGTGTTTGGGTGTCGGAAATTTTTGAAAAGCGGTTAACCACCACATTGTACACGCCTTTTGCCTCATAAGTTCCTGAAAATTCATCGGGGAGATTCCGGACAGTAACGGTTTCGATCATTTCTACCTCACGACTTCCCATTTTAAATTTGAGCCGGGATTTGGCACCGGGTTGTCCCGGAGTGCCACTTAAATGCACAAAACTCTGAAGACCTTCCATCCATTTATCCATATTGTTTGGATCGTCGAATAGGGCAATGACCTCGTCGATGGGCTTGTTGATTACTATTTCAGTGGTGAATTTCATAGCAGGGTGTCTAATTTTAGTATGAAATTAAAAACATTCAGATGAATTAAAATGAAGGTACTTCGACCAGTGAGAGGTTTTTTCGACTAATAATCATACTTCTACTGCTTGCGCCGGACAGAAGGCGCTGTTAATTCCTCGTGCGCAAGCCTTCAGCCATCAGTCTTCAGAAAATCTCCAATCGCCTTACTAACCCGCTCCGCTTCTTCCTCTTGAGGGAAATGTCCGCAGCTCTCCAATTTAAGTGCTGTTGCATTCTGGAATCCTGACAAAAACTTATCGAGATACCCAGGCCTGATAACCTTGTCTTTCATGCCCCAAATAAAAAGCGATGGTTTGTCTGAGATCGCTTCTCGTTTTTCCCAAAGCTTCTCAAACCAATCCTGGTCATTCAGCAGCGAACGGGCAAATGCCAATGCCCCGTTGCGCTGGTATTTAATGGCATAAGGCCGGGTATAGTTTTTCAAAAGCTTGCGGCTTAATTTTTTATCTCCAAATGACATGGGCAAAATAAATCGCGGTGAAAAGTTCAGGTAGCGGTATAAAAAGGGCAAAAGCGGATTTCTTAACACCCTACTGAATTTAATAAAATCAAGATCCGACCGGCTGCTCCATAGCCAGGAATTAAGGATAACCAGATTTTTTATCCTTTCGGGATAATGGATGGCGAAGTTCAATCCGATTGGGCCGCCAAAATCATGGACAACAAGAGTCAAATTTTTCAGGTCCATGGCCAGAATAAACTTCTCGAGTGTATGGCTGTGATTCCGTGTTGAATAATCGTATTCCTCAGGTTTATCAGAGAGTCCGAAACCGATATGATCAACGGCAATACAGTGGTAATTGGGACTTAAGTCCTTGATCACATTCCTGAAATCAAAACTCCAGGACGGGGTTCCATGCACAAACAAAAGGACCTCGCCCTGTCCTTCATCGATATAGTGCAGGTTTTTTCCATTGACCTTAAAAAATCGGGACGTAAAAGGGTATTCTGTTTTGTCGAGCCACTCGGTTGCCATGCTTTTTTCTTCAAAGGTCATGACCTAATCCGATCCGAATCTTGGTATAGACCAAGTTCAGATTTTTACCGTATTAAATAGCTTGCTAAAATTACTGGGATCAATGGAAAGATAAGAGGCAATGTATTTATGAGGTACCAACTGTAACAAGTGCGGACTACGCTGGCAGAAGGTCCGGTAACGTTCTTCAATGGACATGGAATGCAATTCAATATGCCGGTTGATCATGCCGGCCAGGATGGCTTCGGTCATACGCCGGAACAAACGCTCCAGTTCCCGGGACTGGTCGAACAGTTTTTGAAGTTCCTCGTAGGAAATGGCATCCATTTCACTGTCGCTTAAACAGGTTAAAAAATACCGCGAGGGTGCCTGAAAGGAAAAAGACTCCGGAATGGCGCAAGGATTTGGCACATAAGTAAAGGCAATAACATGAACCTTTTCCTCCGCATCAAAATACGACATCTGTACCCCGCTTTTTACAAAATACAAGTCCTTCTGCACCTGCCCCGGCACGGTTAAAAATTCGCCTTTTTTGAAGGAACGGGGCTTGAGTTTGGAGACCAGAAGTTGATAGTCAGCTTCCGGGAGCGGGTGGAAAAGGCGGAAATAGTCTAAAAGTCTCATTTTTCAGGTTTAATGAAGTCGCAAGGGAGCGACGGAGCGGACCTTCGGTCAGAGCGACGGAGCGGTGTTGGCGAAGGACAAATCATCCGCCTATGCTCCCGAAAATTCCATTTACTCTTCTCAGTAAGAACGAGCTCTGGCGGACAAAGAAACTCATAACTCATAACTCATAACTCATAACTCATAACTCATAACTCATAACTCATTTCTTCTTCTTGGACGCTTTGGCGCGGCTGTTAAAGTCCAGGCTTAGTCCGATCCAGTAGTCGAAATCCTTTTGTTGGGTCATTCCTGTGTCGTCGATCATCACGTAACCTTTCATGGGGCGATTGGTAAAATCCATGGTTCGGGCGCCGGGTTTTTCCACTGCATCTTCATGAAGTTCCGGATCAATGCGGCACATCAATTCGTCACCAATGATGCCCACGCACATTTTTCCATTGTACATAAAGGTGAGTCCGCCCATCATGGTTTTTTCCTCCACGTTGGGTAGATCCGCAAATCGTTCGCGGATGCGGTTTGCTAAGTTTTCGTTATAGGCCATATCATAACAAGTTCCAAATCATAAATCATAAATCATAAATCACTCAACTCCATACTTATCGATCAAATATACCAAACTCGCCAAAGCCGCTGCCCCAAGTTCAAGTTCCCTTTGGTTAACACTGGAGAAAACATCGGTGGCGGCGTGGTGGTAGTCGAAGTAGCGTTGTGAATCGGGGATAAAGCCGATCAGCACCACATCCTCATCCTTGTTTTTTAAAGGACCCACATCGGCTCCGGCACCACCACCTTTGATGACATGGATACCATAGGTTTCCAAAAGGGGGATCCACTGCTGGATATACTTGATCTGTGTTTCGGTACCCTGCACAAAAAATCCTCTGGGGGCAAAGGCTCCCCTGTCGGCTTCGATGGCGGCCAGGTGTTTTTCGCCAACTGAATCTGTATAACGCGCATATTCCAGGGCGCCTTTTAATCCGTTCTCTTCATTCATCCACATCACCGAACGTAATGAATACCGCGGTTCATAGCCGAGTACATCCAATAAACGAAGCACTTCGATCGCCTGCATACATCCTGCTCCGTCATCATGGGCGCCTTCTCCCAGGTCCCAGGAGTCGAGGTGACCACCAATGGCGATATAGCGGTTTGGATATTGGCTTCCGTGGATCTGTCCGACTACATTATACGACAGCGTATCCGCAAAACGTTGTGGCGAGATGGCGTAGGCCACCTTGAGTTTGGGATCCTTTTTCAGCAGGGAACTCAATTCCTCCGCCCCCAGGGTGCTGATTGCTACGGCCGGGATCTTTACCACGGTATCGGAATAAGCCATGGAACCGGTATGCGGATAATCATCGATACGCAAATTCATGCTCCTCACAATGATGCCTTTGGCGCCCAAGGAAGCAGCCCAAATGGCGCCAAAAACCCGTTGGTCAACACAGGTACCATAGGCCCCAAATGTATATACCATACGGGCATCCATAGGGCGATTAAAAAAAACAATTTTGCCTTTAACTGTTTCGGGATCAAGTTTTTGAAGCTCGTTCCAGCCCATCACTTCGATCACTTCCCCTTCGATATCACCGGCAATAGACCCTCCCAAAGCACAGATCGGAAGACCACGAACGGCGGTAACTTTTCCGCTCAGGGTCACAATCAATGGCGAACTTGTACCCCGCTCCCAATGCGGCACCATAACCTCCTGACGGTAAACCGAATCAAAGCCGTAGTTTTTCATTTTCGCTTCCGTAAGATCAACGGCATGGGCTGCCGCTTTCGAACCGCTTAAACGCGGACCGGCTTCTTTGCACAGGTCCGNNCGCGGACCGGCTTCTTTGCACAGATCCTGCAGATCCGGGTAAACCTTGCCGGCTGTCAGAGCTGTTTCAAAGATCCGGGAAATAAAAGCTGAATCCTGTTGGTAGGACGACTGCGCGAGGAGCAAAACGGGGAGAAAGAGTAAAAAAACGGTAAGGAGTTGTTTCATGCTTGTACAAATTTGCACTTTTCCCTGACATTGTCACATCATGGCATCTTCCTTGCGGAATATGGACGATTATCAAAAGGAATTTGTAATTTTCCGCTCTATGATTCAACATTTTCGCGTTTTACTTTTTCTTGCCTTTACCACTTTCACCGTTTTGGCGGGAGCCCAGGAGCAAAGCATCATTCATGGACAGATACGGTCAGAAGCCAATGTAGAGATAAGGCTTGTATACAATAAGGTTCCTTTTGTTAACAAGCCGTTGGAGCTGCGGACCAAAACAGACAGCAACGGGAAATTTTTTATCCAATTCCCTTTAGACAGGAAGGCTTCGCTCGACTTCTTTCACGGCACCCAATCGATCTCGCTTGTGATTGCGCCGAAAGACTCGATTTATATGGATATTGCTTTCTCTGACAGCATGTATAGCTATGTTTTATCGGGAAAAGGTCATGAAGAATCTTACCTCAATTACCTGAATTACAAAAATTTCGATCGCGAGATCATCAAGACCTTCCATGACCAGGTAAAAAATCTGGATACTGTTGCTTATGACCTGAAGGTAAAATCCTGGATGAAACAGTATGACAAGGTCCTCAAAGAAAACCTGAAAACCGTTGATGCCGATAAAACCCTGAAAAAACTGGCTGAACGTATGGCCCTGGTCAAGGAGGCGAATTATTACCTGATTTATGCCAATTACCGCCGAAGTACAAATCCGCAAGTGCCGTTCATATTGCCGGCCAGCTTTGCCAGGGTTATTCAAAATCCCGAGCTCTTTGCAATTGATTATACACCGGGTACTGAATACCAGAACTTTTTACTGCTTCATTTAACCACCCTAGGCCCTTCTCCACGTGAAGATATATGTGCGGGTGTGATGGCTTTTTTGCATTTTGTTGACAGTGTTTATGCAAAAAAATCGAAGGACGAATTAATGGCCCGGGTGCTGTGGGAAGGAATGGATAACGGATGTTTCAGGCCTATGAAGCTGTATTACGATGCCTATATAGCCACCTCTTCTTATCCGGATTATGTGCAAACCCTGCAGGCCAAAGCTGCTCAACTGGTTACCCTGGAACCCGGAGATCCGGCCCCCGATTTTGAATTCGTGGATAAAGACGGCAATAAACACAGTTTTAAAGACCTGAGGGGCAAGGTGATCTACCTCGATTTCTGGGCCACCTGGTGCGGACCCTGCATCCAGTCCATGAAATTATCTGCCCCACTGAAAGAGAAATTTAAGGACAATAAGGACGTCGTATTCGTTTATGTTTCTACCGACCAGGATATCAATAAATGGCAGGGACATTATATTACCAATGGCGGTGAAGCTAACATGTGGCATGTGGGCAGCAATAATTATGGCGTTTCGTTGGCCTATAGGATACAAACGATCCCGCGGTATGTGATCATCGATAAAGAGGGAAAGATCGTAAACGCCAATGCTCCCCGCCCCCACGCTCCCGAGATCGAAGCGATTTTGTTGCAGGAAGCTGCGAAGCCTTATCCTTCGAATTGATAAGCGTGGGGCATGGGGCAAGGGGCATGGAGTAAAGTGTATTAGCCTGTAGTTTCGAGTACAAACCTATTACCTCGGCAGGGGGCTTGGAGCATGGGGTAGATATTGCAAGCGATTAGAAGTGTTCTTCAAACTATGGTTTCGACAGATTGT
>DQHT01000063.1 GCA_003531115.1 Bacteroidota bacterium
CCGCCTATCGCATGATCCAAAACAATCTCGATCCTGAAGTAGCCGAGAGACCCGAAGACCTGGTCGTCTATGGTGGGCGGGGCAAAGCCGCCCGCAATTGGGAAGCCTTCGACGCGATCCTTGAGTCATTGAAGAATCTTGAAGAGGATGAAACCCTGCTCGTGCAATCTGGAAAACCAGTTGTGGTTTTCAAAAGCCATAAAGATGCCCCAAAAGTTTTAATTGCGAATTCAAATATTGTTCCGCATTGGGCTACCTGGGAAAATTTCCGGGCTTTGGAGGCTAAAGGGCTGACCATGTACGGACAAATGACCGCGGGAAGCTGGATCTATATCGGCTCCCAGGGTATTGTGCAGGGAACCTATGAAACCTTTGCCGAATTGGCGCGCCAGCATTTTGGCGGTTCATTAAAAGGCACCTTGAATGTAACCGCGGGATTAGGGGGCATGGGCGGTGCTCAACCCCTTGCGATTACCATGAATGAGGGTGTTTGTCTGGCGGCAGAGGTAGAAGAATGGCGCATCAAAAAACGTTTACATACTCGTTACCTCGATCAGATGTTCCGTAATGTGGATGAAGGCATTGATGCGGCTTTGGCGGCAAAAGCGGCAGGTAAAGCCATTTCTATCGGGGTGGTTGCGAATGCTGTTGATCTTCTTGAACGTTTGGAAGAACAGGGTATTATTCCTGATTCATTAACTGACCAGACTTCCGCCCACGATCCTTTGGTAGGATATTTCCCACAAGGGTATGATGCCGAGTCGGGTGGAAAATTACGCAAAAACGATCCGGATAAATATGTAGAGCTGGCCTATGCTACCATGGTGAAGCACGTGAAGCTGATGCTCCATTTCCAGGATAAAGGTTCTGTGGTATTTGATTATGGAAACAACCTCCGGGGAAGAGCTTTGGAGAAAGGTGTGGAAAACGCATTCGATTTCCCCGGTTTTGTTCCTGCTTTCATTCGTCCGCAGTTCTGCCTGGGTCGCGGTCCTTTCCGCTGGGCCGCTCTTTCCGGCGATCCTCAGGATATTTATACGACCGACAAACTTATTCTCGAATTGTTCCCCGAAGACCAGGGTCTACGCCGCTGGATTACCATGGCCCAGGAGCGTATCGAATTCCAGGGATTGCCTGCGCGTATTTGCTGGTTAGGACAGGGCGAACGCGAAAAAGCCGGACTTGCCTTTAACGAATTGGTAAAAAGCGGAAAAGTAAAGGCGCCTATCGTGATCGGTCGTGACCATTTGGATACCGGCTCCGTAGCTTCTCCCAACCGGGAAACAGAAGCAATGATGGATGGATCGGATGCCATTGCCGACTGGCCCATCCTGAATGCTTTGATCAACACTGCCGGGGGAGCTTCCTGGGTTTCCGTACACCATGGCGGTGGAGTAGGGATAGGCTATTCCATCCATGCAGGAATGGTTATTGTTGCCGATGGAACCGAGGATGCCGCACGCCGATTAAAACGGGTATTGCACAATGACCCGGCTATGGGGGTTATTCGCCATGCCGACGCAGGATACGATATTGCCAAGGATACGGCACGTCTCCATCGTTTGGACCTCCGGGCGCGTTTGGAAGGTGAAAAAGCACAAAGCAGCTTATGAAAAATTTACTCGTTTTATTGACCCTTTTTATGGCCGCTACCGGATTCGCGCAAGGACAATCCGATACCCTCCTGCATAAAAGTTATATCGACACGGCCCTAATGGGCACCTGGAAAATTGAAGACCCGACCATGGTCAAGGTGGTTACTACTTCCCGGGATTATTTTATTCGTCCTGTCATCCGTTTTAAAGACCGGGAAGTCTATGAAGTGGATAAAGAGCGCCACGAATGGAGTTGGAATTACAGCGAGGACAAGCATGAACTGGAGATCGCGGATATGGAGGAACTGCTTGTTCAGTCCTATGTCATCAAGGAGCTGGATGCCAACAAATTGGTCCTCTTGATGGGCAAGCAGGAAATTATTTTCCACAAGGTGCAGTAAGTGTCACGGGATTTCCGGTATTTTACATGGATATCCTGAATCCTTATTTATGCCTGAATTTCGTGGGAGTCTATCTTCCAAACAACCTAAGGTAGGTACTACCATTTTTGCCGTGATGTCGGCCCTCGCTAAGGAACATGGAGCCATGAACCTGGCCCAGGGTTTTCCTGATTTTGCCTGTTCCCCCAAACTAATCGAATTGGTTGGCCATTATATGCGTGCCGGACATAACCAGTATGCGCCTATGCCCGGTGTTATGGCTTTGCGGGAAAAGATTGCTCAAAAAACCCAGGAACTTTATTCAGCTGCTTATCATCCTGAAACGGAAATAACCGTGACTCCCGGAGGAACATTGGCCATTTACGCAGCCATATCTGCTGTTGTTCGGGAAGGGGATGAGGTCATTATTCTCGAGCCCGCTTACGATNNACGATTCGTACCTGCCCGCTGTTGAGTTGAACGGAGGTCGCCCGGTTTTTGCCGAGCTAAAATTTCCAAACTATGCAGTCGATTGGGATGAGGTAAGGAAACTGATCACCTTCAAAACCCGCATGATCATCATCAATACCCCGAATAACCCAACGGGAATGGCCTTTTCTGCCCTTGATATGCAGAAGCTCCAGAAGCTCACGGAAAATTCAGACATCATCATCCTGAGCGATGAAGTGTATGAGCATATTTTGTTCGAAGGACTTGAGCACCAATCCGTAGCCCGTTATCCGAAATTAGCAGAGCGGAGTTTTATTATCAGTTCTTTTGGAAAAACTTACCACAATACCGGTTGGAAAATGGGATACTGTCTGGCCCCGGCAAATTTGACCAAAGAGTTCAGAAAGATCTATCAGTTTATGGCTTTTAGTGCCAATACACCCATTCAATATGCCCTGGCAGATTTTATGGATGAAAAGGAAGAGTACCTCAAGTTGAGTGCTTTTTACCAGGCCAAACGCGATTTATTTCAAAAGGCATTGAAGGGGTCAAAATGGAAGATATTGCCTTGCCAGGGTTCTTATTTTCAGTTATTGGGTTATGAAAAGATCACCCATGAAGCGGATCAGGATTATGCCCGTAGGTTGGTGAAGGAACATAAGATCGCAGCCATTCCGCCGTCTTCTTTTTATCGGAAGGCAAAGGATAATCATGTATTGCGGTTTTGTTTTGCGAAAGAAGATGAAACCTTGCTCCGTGCGGCAGAGATCCTTCACGGGGTATAAATAAAAAAGCCACCCTGCGAACAAGGTGGCTTAATATAGAATATCTCTGGCTTGTAGGGTTTAGACCCCCTTCGTGAAGCCCGCGTTGCCCGGAGATAAAAAAAAATTATGCAAAAGTGCTAACTAAATGATTATCAGGTGAAAAAAGACAACTTAAGCATAAAAATTATCCAAACGACGCTCTTTTGGGAAGATGAAAAAGCGAATTTACATGCTTTCGAACCCCTCATTTCGGCGGGGAAAAAAGCAGATCTGGTTCTTTTACCTGAAATGTTCGCTACCGGCTTTAGCATGCAGCCTGAAATATATGCAGATGGTTCAGACCGGGTATTGGGATGGATGCAAAAGATGGCCATAAACACCGGACAGGCCTTATGTGGCTCGGCTATGGTTGAGGAGGAAGGAAAATATTTTAATCGCCTGTATTTTGTAAAGCCTGATGGAGACACAAGCTATTACGACAAGCGCCATTTGTTTACCATGGGCCAGGAGCCTGAACATTATAGTGCGGGTATGGAAAGGTTGATCGTACATTATCTGGGATGGAAAATTTTACCCCTGGTATGTTATGATCTGCGTTTCCCGGTTTTTAGCCGCAATGATGTGGGTTACGATCTTTTGCTCTATGTAGCCAACTGGCCGGAAGTCCGTTCTACCCATTGGCGAACCTTACTCAGGGCCAGGGCAATGGAAAACCAGGCTTATGTTCTGGCGTGTAATCGGGTGGGTATAGATGGCAATGGCATCGATCACAGTGGAGATTCGGCGGTGATCGATTTCAGGGGTGAGGTAATGGCAGAATGCAGTCACGAAGCGAAGATCCTGGAAGAAACCTTGTCCTATTCAGAACTGCAGGAAGCCAGAGAAAAATTCCCTGTCCTGGGCGATGCCGATGATTTTTCAGCCGACTGGAAATAAGGCTGGTTCAGGTCATCCAAAATATCTTTCAGGTTTTCAAATTCGAAATAAAATCCATCATTCAGCAAACGTTCCGGGATCACACAACGGCTTTTTAGAACCAGTTCAGCTTCGGTGCGAATAAGCAGGGCTCCTAATTTTACCAGCCAGCGAGGTTGGTCGATCTGAGGAAGTTTTGGCGGGTAAGAAGCCAGAAGGCGCATAAAATCTATATTCTGTATCGGCCTTGGAATACACAGGTTATAGGCTCCCATGCAACGTTCGTTCAAAACAAATTCCATCGCCCGCACAAAATCGTTTTCGTGCAGCACGCTCATAAACTGACGTCCGTTTCCCTGTTTCCCGGCCAAACAAAACGAAGCCAGTTTTTTCAGAACAGGAAATGCCCCGCCACTTCGTCCAAAAACGAGTCCGCAGCGTAGCACCACTTTTCGCGTTCTATGTTCATGCGCATCCTGAAAAGCTTTTTCCCAGGCCAGACAAACATCTTCCGAAAAATTCCCGCCCGGGGTCGCTGACAACTCGGTTTGCAGTTCCTGGCTGTCGGGATAAATGGTGGCGGAAGAAAGGTTAACCCAAACTTCCGGGGGCATGGCACAGGCATTAACGGCCTTGCCCAGGTAGGTGGTGGTTTTTACCCGGGAATCCATGATTTCCTTTTTGTTTTTGGCTGTGTAGCGGCAGTCCACCGATTTTCCCGCCAGATTGATCAGGGCAAAGGCGCCTTCGAGGGCAGGTGCCAGGTCTTCAGGTTTGTCAGGGTATTTCAGATACTCCGCTCCTTCACCCGCCTCCACTGGCGTTACGGCGGGCTTGCCCGCTGAAGCCTTAGCGTAGGCGCGGCCCAAGACCAAAAATTCATAACGATCCGATAGGGAAGAAATAAGCAGGCGCCCCAGATATCCGGAGCCGCCTGCTAAAACGATCAGCCTTTTATAAGCCATATTGTTCCCGTTTGCGGAGTTTAAAGAATACGAACATGTTAAAGAAGTGCATGGCACCAAAGATGAGGATGATGGTCCCAATTTTCAGGCTTAAGGTTTCCATCAATTCCCGCTGACTAAGAATTTCCCGGGCGATATTCATGGAAAATACCGCATAGCCGATATTTACCAGGTAGTATCCAACCAGAAGCAGCCGGTCGACCGCTTCGGCCAATTCGAGGTTGCCATGAAAGATATCGCGCAGGAATACACGCCCGTTGCGAAAGAGGGTTCTACCAACAATGACGGTAAGTACTGTGGTAACGAGGAGGTAAATGCTGTAGGCTAAAACGTGCTTGTCCATGATTTTTGATTTATGATTTTCTTCGTCCGCCGAAGCTTTTTATGAATTAAACTATGATTACGATAAGTTCAGAAAGCGTAGGCGGATGATTTGTAATTTGGAATTTGGAACTTGGAATTTATTTACTCTATATCCCATACTTCATGTTCACTTTTAACCATTTGTAATTCCCGGTAGGCTATACTCATATTCCAAAACGCCATTCCGCCCCCAACAAAAAGCAAGGCAAGGAGGTAGTAGAACGTCAAGAAATCCGCACCAAAAGGGAGCTGACAGAAAATTCCGGTAATGACAACGCCTAAAAGCCATTTTTCATAGGTATGCCGGGCCCTGACAGGATGCGGACGGGTACCAAAGGCCAGAAGAATAGCCATAAGAAATTGCCATCCGCCCAGTCCGAAGTAAAATCCAAAAAACAGGTAATAAGGGTCAAAGATGGCGCTGACAAGACTCAATACGAGGATGCCAATTTGCGCCAGGAAGTCGATGTGATGGAGTGTTTTCATTTTCTTTTTATTTTGATACTTTCAGAAAAATATGAAAGTATAGATTAAAAAAAAGGGTCTTCTATTTGGTCAGTAATTTTAAAAAGTTGTTCATAAACCAATTTTCGTCTGCCCGGATCAAAAGGTCAATGGTTTTATCCGCTTTGCCAATTACTTTATTGAGGTCGGCAACGGTTGTTTCAAATTGTTTCCCCGCTTCGCTGCTGTCTTTTACCTGTTGAAGATCGGCTATCGTTCCAACCAGGGGCTCGAGTTCGCGTTTTCTCCGCTCTTTAACGATTTGCATGGCGACCTTCCACATATCTTTTTCCGCCGAAAAAAACTCACGCCTTTCGCCGGTTTTGAATTCTTTAAAGACCAGACCCCAGTCCATCAAAGCCCGCACATTCATATTGGTATTTCCCCTGGATATCTGGAGTTCTTCCATGATCTCCTCTGTACTAAGTGACTTCGGACTGATCAGCAACAGGGCATGGATCTGCGCCATCGTGCGGCTAATACCCCAATTGCTACCGAGGGTACCCCATGTCTGGATGAATTTTTCCTTGCCTTCCTGCAGATTCATGGGTCAAAGATAATACAAGTTTTTAAACTTTCAATAGTTTTTGAAAGATATTTTAGATTGACCTGGGAGCGGGGGAGCGGGACCTGCGGTCAGAGCGGGGGAGCGGGTTTGGTTGGGAGCGGGCGCGTCCTTCGAACCTATGACCGTAACGGAGTCAAGGGAATAGCCTAGGTGGAGGGAGCGTCTCAACCACACCGTCTGATGAAATTTTTTGTCCGCTTATCCGGACAAAGCCTTCGGGAAAGACGAATTTTCCGAGGGATAAAGGTTTGCGGGATTTAGAAGCTATATTTATATTAGTTTCGGCATGAATTGAAAACTTAACGGGGTTCGATTCCCGTCCAGACTAGTGGGCAGCACAGGAATGACTGAGAACGAACCGGAGAAAAAGAAAATAAAAAAAGCGGAATATGACGAACATAAAAAGAGCCCATAGGAACTTAATAATAGCTGCCAGCTGTTTTGTCCTATTCACTGTGCATTCTTGTAAAAAAACCTCTGTGATAAGCGGTGATCGAAAAGTCGAACGGTTTCGAGATAGTTGCAAATACCTTGGGCAATTTTACGCGCAAGATTCCTGCGTTAAGTTACGTTTATTTGATAGCATATCTTCTACGGCCTATTCGAGCGAATGTCTGGGAAAAATGATTCGGTATTTTGAAAATTCTACTGGTATTAAATCCTTGGCGTCATATGGACCTGGTGGTTATTATTATAATCCAGAAAAGGAGGTGAATAGACAAACGGATTTAAAAAACTGGAAGAAAGCGCTTTTATGTGAGTAGCGTTGGTAGCCCTGAGGGGAATCGAACTTTTTGCCTTTCTTATCCATCCGTTTAAGAACATAAAAATAGCTTATTGATCGATTGAAACCCTCACCCTTCAGAAAATTCGTCTTTTCCGAGGGCAATGTCCGCTTATCCGGACATTTTTTTTCAAGCCTCCCGGATAGGCGAGCCGGCAATTCCTCACTGGAAAAATAAAACCTCCGCGCCCTTGGTGCGCCACGAGGCGT
>DQHT01000057.1 GCA_003531115.1 Bacteroidota bacterium
CTTACGTTTGTTATATTTTTAATCATCTTTTTACGATTTATAGATTAAGGATTTAACGGAATCAGGTTTAGTCCTTTGGTTTCTTCCAGGCCAAACAGGATATTCATGTTTTGAACAGCCTGTCCTGCCGCTCCTTTGATCAGATTATCGATTACACTAATTACGATTATCATGTTCGTTCGTTTGTCATAGCTTACAAACAAATCACAGTAGTTTGTTCCTCGAACATCTTTTATGGCAGGCTCCTGTTTTCTCAGGCGGACAAAAGGTGCATTTTCGTAAAAGGCGGCATAAATTTCTCTCAGCCCGGCCTCATCCATTTCTCCCGTTGGTCGCGCATAGATCGTTGTCAAAATTCCACGATCAACTGGCAAAAGATGGGGGGTAAATTGAATCAGGGTTTCCTGGCCTGAAAGCTCATCTAATACCCCTTGTATTTCAATGGTATGCCTGTGATGTTTTAATCCGTAGGCTTTAAAATTATCGTTCACATTCGAATACATATTGGTCGATTTTGCTTTGATCCCGGCCCCTGTCACCCCGGTTTTTGAATCAACAATAATTCGATCTGTTTCGATCAGTTTGCCTTTTAAAAGTGGCGCCAGACCTAATATTGCGCTGGTAGGAAAACAGCCTGGATTGGCAATTAAACGGGCTTCTTTAATTTTATCATGATACAATTCAGGAATTCCGAAAACTGCCTTTTCGATTCCTTCCGGATAAATATGGCTGGTTTTATACCATTCTTCATATTCTGCTTGTGAACGCAAACGAAAATCGCCGGAAAGGTCAATTATTTTAAAGGACTTGTCTTTAACCCGTTTCACAAAATCCATGGATACCCCATGCGGCAGGGCAAGAAAAACAAGATCCAGCTCATGCTCCTCAATTTGATTTATTGAAACCAGTGTTTGATCGGCAATACCCTGTAAAAACGGATGCACATCAGAAAACAATTCTCCTGCTCTGCTTTCCGAAGTGATCAGGGTGATTTCAATATCAGGGTGATTGGTGAGTATACGTACCAATTCAGAACCGGTATACCCGGTTGCTCCGATAATTCCTATTCTCTTCTTAATCATTGTCTTTTAGTTCTTTCAATGATCTTTTCAATACTTCCATTGCCTTTTCCATATCCTCATAGCTAATATTCAGAGGAGGCAACAAACGCAAAACCGTATCGGCAGTGGAATTTACCAACACTCCGTTTTCAAGCATTTTTTGCACTAAAGGTTTGGTTTCAAAATTAAATTCCACACCGATCATCAGGCCTTTTCCCCGAACTTCTTTGATGTCAGGGTTATTCATGGCAAGCAGTTCCGCTTTTAACCACTTGCCTTTTTCTTCGGCCTCCTTCACTAAATTTTCTGCTTCAATGACTTCCAGGGTTGCCAGTGAGGCGGCACAAGCCAATGGATTTCCACCGAACGTGGTGCCGTGATCCCCATAATCCATTGCTGCGCTTACTTTTTGATTAGACAGAATAGCCCCTATGGGAAGTCCGTTTCCTAAAGCTTTTGCTAAAGTCATAATATCAGGTTCCACATCAAAATGTTCCTTTGCGAACATTTTCCCTGTCCGGCCAAGTCCACACTGTATTTCATCAAAAATCAATACAATATGCTGTTCATCGCAAAACGTTCGTAATGCTTTCATGAAGGATTTGTCGGCAACATTTATCCCACCTTCCCCTTGAACAGGTTCTATAATAATAGCCGCTGTATTATTATCGGTGGCGCTTTTTACCGCTTCGATATCATTAAAGGGCACCTGAGAAAATCCCGGAGGAATAGGTTCAAAGCCCTTTTGGTATGCCTTTTTTCCCATGGCTATGGTGGCTAGCGTGCGGCCATGAAATGAGTTTTCAAAAGAGACGATATTTCCTCCACGCCCAATGCTATGTGCATATTTTCGGGCAATTTTAATGGCTCCTTCGACAGATTCTCCGCCACTATTCGTAAAAAACACGCGATCGAGTCCGGAGAGTTGCACCAGCTTTTTGGAAAGCATCACCTGGGGCTGGCTCAGATAAAAATTTGAAATATGGATCAATTTGCCCGCCTGATCCTGAATAGCTTTTACTACTGTTGGATGACAGTGACCAAGACAATTCACAGCAATACCGCCTAACATATCCAAATATTCACTGCCTTCCACGTCCCAGACACGTGACCCTTTTCCGTTGACCAGGGTGAGGGGGTAGCGTTTAAAAGTCTGTAAATAGTAAGTTTTGTCTTGTACGTGATAGGTGCTGTTTTTTTGTGCTGTCATCTTTTTCAGGTTATACGCTGATCACCGTTCCAACTTCTTTGTTTTCAAAAATTTCCGCTATTTGGTCAGGTACCGTTCCATTAATGATCCGTGCTAATTTGGCCCCTTTTTCCAATGCAATTACACAGGAGTCTATTTTGGGGATCATTCCGCCCTGAATGCATTTTACTTGTTTAAGGCCTTCTATTTCGCTCACTTTGAGGCGACTGATAAGGGAACCCGGATCGTTTTTATCCCTCCTTAATCCGTCAACATCCGTCAGGATGATATACTGTTCTGCCGAAAGCGCTCCGGCTAGATGCCCTGCAAACAGATCTCCGTTAATGTTATAATCACTTCCTTCTTCATCCGATGCAACACAGGTGATTACTGGTATATAGTCGTTTTTCAAAAGCAATTCGATCAGGGAAATATCAATCCCCGCTACATCGCCCACCTGGCCCAGGTCAACAGGTTCCAGCTTGCCATCTACCAGGCGCTCGTGCCTGTGTTTTTTAGCCATTACACTTTGGCCGTCTTTTCCCGATAATCCCACCGCTTTATAGCCTGCTTTGTTAATAATTGAGACAAGACTTCCGTTGACCTTTCCCTTAAGTGCCATTTCCACGTACTCCATGGCTTCAGGTGTTGTTTGCCGTAAGCCATCTATGAATGCTGATTCGATATTCGCTTCATCTAAAGTAAGCTGAATAAAGGGCCCGCCACCGTGAACAATGAGCACCTTGTAACCCTTCCGTTTCAGGGAACAAATCTTTTCCAGAATCTTTATTTTAAGAATCTGATTGGTCATGGCATTGCCGCCATATTTAAATACGAGGGTAGGTTGCACCAAAATTATTCGTATTAAACTGTTGGATGCCAGAAGGATGAATCAACGGCATACTGATGGGTTAGAATGAAAAGAGCCCGAAAGTTAATCATTATGGCGCGTTTTGTTCAATTTAGACCGGCTAAAGTTCAATTACACCGTCTAAACCCTATTCCTTTGTACGCTTTATCCGTTGCATAACAGTCGGTATGTTTAATTAACAGCCATAAGTGAAATGTGCCAAAAGCTATGCCGGCCTAAGCCATGTTGATTGGGGTGGTGATTAAAATGATTCGCTTTATATTCGAGGCCTTAATTCGACCTGAAAACACAAAAAATCCCTTACGTGACGCGAGCCCGATCTGTATTCCCCGTGAATAAACTGTTCATTCTGAGTGTACTTCTGTTTGTTGGTGGACTTATTCCGCTTAAGGCCCAGATTCCGGTTCAACGTCTTGTTTGCCGGGGAGAAATGCCTGATGATTTTAAACTAAGATATACCGAAAGGTACCGGAAAACATTAAAGACAAGTGAAGATTTTAAGGGAAGACGAAAGAATAAGAGCAAAAAGGAATTTGCCGCATTTACCAATATCGCCATTGATAACCTGTTTCGAAGCGGAAAAGTGCTCTATGGCGATGAGGTAAGTGTATTTTGTAATTCCCTGCTTGATAGTCTGTTGCATGATAACCCGGCCCTGCGCAATGAACTCAGGATATATACTTTACGTGCCAATGAGGCAAATGCGTTCTCCACCTATGAGGGGGTGATATTAATCACAACCGGGCTTGTAGCCCGATTAGACAATGAAGCACAATTGGCTTTTATTATCGCCCATGAAATTGCCCATTATGTTAAAAAACACACGGTTGAATCCTTTGAATTCAACAAAGAGTTGTTTGAAGACGATATACGAAAGCGAAAAATTTCTTTTGATGAAAAAATACTCAAAAGCGCCAGGCATTCGAGAGAATCAGAGTTTGAAGCAGATGAGTATGGATATGAATTGTATGTCAAGGCCGGCTACAACCCGGATGAAATCATCCATACACATGATTTATTGCTTCATTCCTATCTTCCTGTTGAGCAGGATTTTCTCCGGTATTCCAGTTTTGAAGACGCGTATTTTTCCCTGAATGTCCGCACGAAGAGTTATACGCTTATCCCTATCGACGCAGATGAAAACGTGGATGACTCAAAACGTACGCATCCCAATGCATTTAAGCGAAAAGAGGCGATCTACAAAAAAATTGAAACGTATGAATTTAAATCTGACATAAGGAAGTTTAAACTTGACCCGGTTCAATTTGAGCGAATCGTTGAAAAATCGAAAATAGAAACGATTTACAATTGTCTGATAACCAATGCGTATATCGAAGCATTGATGCTATGCGACATATGGATCAAAGAAGGGTCCATCGATGTACATTTTCTTCAAAATGCAAGGGCAATGTGTTTTTATGGAATTCAGGCCTTTAGTAACATGAACCAGTTCGGATGGGTACAAGGCAGCGGGGAACATCAGGGACCACAAAGTTCCTATTATGAATTTTTCGATATAGCTGAGAATGCTGTAATAAATGTACTTGCTGTAAGGGAAATTTGGAAGATCTATTTGCTAGATACACTTGATCAAACTGCTAAAGAAATCCTCCATAAAAGTATTAAAGAATTAACCAAGGTGAATATGTTCAAGGTTGATTTTTTTGGATCGAACAAAATGGGTGCTTCGTGCTATACCTGTGAAACCGCCTTTAAAATGCCAGAATTTGACCCGCTTCGGAAACGTGTAATTGCAGCACTTACGGAAAAAAAAGAATCAGATGGAGCGGGTAAGCCCCGGCGAACACGGGTTGATATCCGGGGAGATAAAAAAACACCCCACCTTAATATTGAACATTTGCTTGTTTTGACCCCGCATTATTTTGGAATGGATCTGAGAAAATCGATGAATAAGCGCTTTTTAATGGCCGACCAACAGGAACATTTTCTGGAGAATACAACTAAAAATCTGGCAGAGGATATGGGTATTCATGTTACAATACCTGATTCACGAAACAACCGGGATTCGATGACAGATGATTTTAATCGTTACGCCACCCTTGTCGACTGGATGCAGGAAAGAATGAATTACAATGGAACAGGACTTTATAGTTACCTGAACGCAGATATGACGGAGATCAAAGATGTATACCAGGCTGATTTTCTTGCAATAACCATGTACTGGAACCTGATAGAAAAGAAAGAATTCAGGCCCGGGATAGCTGCACTCTCTGTGCTTGTAACCTATGCATTGCCATTTTATCTCTATTGGCAATTGACACCACGCTGTCGAATGGCCTATGCCTTTGTCATTGTCAATTTAGACACCGGAGATCTGGATTATGTTGAGGTTAAGGATTTTAATGCGAGGTATCGGGGATATTTGGTTAAAGCACATTTATACAATTCCTTAAATCAGATCAGAAAATGAAAAACGTCATCCTATTTTTTGTTTTCTTTTCATGCTCCCTGGTACAGGGACAAAATAAAGAAAAAGTTTCCGGGTTTCTTGGAAAGAGGATTGCCATTGGCGTGGGGGCCGATGTTTCATTGAGCTTTCAACCACAAAAACAAGGAATGGCAAATGCCAGTCCCGAAAAACCTACTTTTAACAGGATCTTTTATGCGCAATTGGAATATGCCGTTTCGAATTATGCGTGTATCGGGTTTCGTGGCGGAACCAGCACTACCTCCCTCTATCTCGATGATTACGGTTATTCCGGAGGGGTTAATTGGAAAACCAAATTCATGGAGTATGAGTTTGCCTACGCAAAAAGTACCCCAAAATTAACAGATCGGTTTTTTGCTGTGTATGGAAAATGGTTCTTTAAGAGCAGAGGGGCTTTGGCTCCCGTTGGACACTATTTTTCAGGAGGATTAGCCGTGCATAATTATCAGTTGGATTATTCCAATGTAATCATTTATGGGGCATGGTACAGGTCTTCAGGAGAAAGAGAGTTGACAGAATTTAAGTATAAAAACGGTGTGATCACCACTGCTATCTTTCCGGAAATATTTATTTCGCTTGGCAAATCTATCCCGATTGGGAATCGCTTATGCCTTGATTACGGACTTAAAAGCGGTTTGTTACTTGTAAAAACCGCAAGCATAGAAGCAAAAAATTCAGGGAACATAAACCTGGAAAAATTCGTCATGTATGAAACGAAACAGCGATTAAGGGGAATGTATTTTTTGAATTATTCAATTAAGCTTTCCGGATTGTTTTAAGGCTAAGCCGTCCACTCCGCATACGACCCTTTGGTCTCATACAGCCGCATACGGTGCAAAACCACATGATCCGGCAACCTTTCCTGAACTTTTTGTTTGATATAGATGAGTAGATTTTCGGCAGTGGGCTCAGCATCAAACAGCATGATGTTCTTTTCGTTTTCCAGCCCGGGATGTTGTTTCAAAAAAGCATCCGACAAGATCAGTTTATGATCCAGAGGCTTTACAATGGCTGTTCTGACGATCTCTTTGATCTCTTTAAAATCAACTAAAATACCTGTACCGGGAATATAGGCGTCGCTGGCCGTTTTGGCCGCTACACAAATATGCAATTCATAGGAATGGCCATGAATGTCCTTGCAGGGCCCTTCGTAATTGGCAATGGCATGGGCGGTTTCGAAATGAAATATTTTCGTAATGGATATCATGGTATTCTTTTTTTAAACTCAGGCCTTTTTTACAAACTCCGACTTCAGAGCCATGGCCCCAAATCCGTCCAATTTGCAATCGATATTGTGATCGCCGGAAACGAGCCGGATGTTTTTCACCTTAGTGCCGGCTTTGATCGATTTGGGCATTCCTTTTACCGGCAGGTCTTTGATGATCACCACCGAATCACCGTTTTGGAGGATAGCACCATTGGAATCTTTAACGGCATTTTCGTCGGCATCAGCGCGGGCTTCAGCGGCTTCTTCTTCCGGGTTCCATTCGTAGGCACATTCCGGACAAACCAACAAATGATCCATGGCATAAACGTACTCAGATCCGCATTTCGGGCAATTCGGGGTTTCGGACATCGGCGTATTTTGAGGCAAAAATACGCTTTTGGTAGCTGATTCTCCCTTAAGTTGCTACTTATCGAATTGAAGTATGTAATCGTTGACTTTGGATATGTGTCCCAAGTGGGGGAACGCCTTTTTGCCATTGGGGCGGTGAGTGTGTTGAGGTGAAGTTAATAAAGTATACCCGATAAGGTATAAATACTATCATTTCATTATATTTATACCCGATATGGTGTAAATATATAAAATATCCTTATATTTACACCCGATAAGGTATACTGCATGACAATAAGCGCATTTATAAAAAAACAAAGGAACCTTTCTGGCCTTACACAACCGGAATTGGCTGAAAAAGCCGGTGTTGGATTGCGGTTTGTAAGGGAACTCGAGCAGGGAAAAGAAACACTCAGGCTCGATAAAGTAAATCAGGTATTGGGTCTTTTTGGCTATGAAATGGGCCCGGTTAAAATGAAAATAACCGACTATGCGACAGGCTGATGTATTTGTCTATAATAAACGCGCAGGCCAGCTGATCGAAGACGCTGAAGGATACCACTTTCTCTATGATCCTGAATACCTCAAATCAGTGGAGCCACAGGCGGTAAGTTTGACTTTGCCACTACAGGCAGAACCTTTTGTGAGCCGGATATTATTTCCCTTTTTTGACGGACTCATTCCTGAAGGATGGTTATTGGATATCGCTGTGAAAAACTGGAAACTAAATCCAAGAGACAGGATGGGCCTGTTGCTCGTTTGTTGTAAAGATACGATTGGTGCAGTGAGCATTTACCCCTCTAAAAGCACGGAAGAATGAAAAACAGATGCCTTTATTGTTATCAGATACTTCTTGAAGGGGAAACGGATTTCCATGCATCCTGCAGTAAGAAGATGTTCGGTACCGTTGAGCCTCCGGTATTACCCTATACTGAAGAGCAAATGGCTGAGCTGGCCGGCGAGATCATTCAAAGTCAATCAACCATTACCGGAGTTCAAGCCAAGTTATCCTTGCATCTGGCATCTGCTGAGAGACCCAATCTTCCCAAAAAGTTCACCATTGTGGGGCTTTGGGGCGGGTATATTCTAAAACCCCCAACGACACATTACCAACAATTAACGGAAGTTGAAGATTTAACGATGCATCTTGCTGAATTGGCTGGAATTAAGGTAGTTCCACATAGCCTGATCCGGATGGCTTCTGGCAATCTGGCCTATATTACCAAACGTATCGACAGGTATAAAAAAGAAAAACTGCATATGGAAGATATGTGCCAGTTAACAGAACGATTAACGGAACATAAATACCAGGGTTCCCATGAACAGATTGCGAAAGCGATCATAAAGTATTCAAATACTCCCGGACTCGATCTTGTGAATTTTTTTGAAATGGTTTTGTTTTCATTCCTTACCGGCAATGCGGATATGCATTTGAAAAATTATTCGCTCTTGTACCAGTTTGAAAGAGGTCCTGTTCTTTCTCCGGCCTACGATCTGGTGGCTACTGCTCTTGTGAATAAAGCGGATGATGAGGATCTGGCCCTCACCCTCAATGGGAAAAAGAAAAAAATCAAAAAACAAGATTTCATTTTTGCGATGAATACCGTAAAGCTGGATAATAAACAACAAGCAAACATTTTTAAGAAAATGGAAAAGGCAATACCGAAATGGCTGGATTTTATAGACATCAGCTTCCTCGACCATGATTTTAAGAAGCAGTACAAAGCGATTATAAATGAAAGATCGAATCGTGTATTAAATTGACATAATGAATACCGATTCCTTTTACCTTATTTCTCCTTATTTCGTTCTTTTATGATGCGCACTAATATCAACCTGTTTTCCCTATTCATGCTCCTTTTAGCAGGAATGTCAGAGACCATTCAGGCCAAACCCATACATGTCGACAGCATAAAAGTTCACTTGCCTTTTTATGGAAACCTGAACGACTGGAGCGGCTGGAACAACAATGGCCAGAGCCTGAATAATGTGATGGGCACCGACCGCTACGGCAATATGTCGCGGGCATTTTATGTTCAGGATTCCCTTGGCTTTTTTCGGGTGCCCACCAAAAATATTCAGATTCCCACCTTCACCTATACCCAGTGGGTTGAGCTGATGGAAATTCCCGGTCCTGAAGGGGTCACTGTTTTTGAAGGAGGAACCGATTCCTGTACGCACAGCCTCCATTTATACCCTAAGGGGCCTGATAGTTTATGGATGGAATACCGCCTGCCTTTTGGTAATGGGGATTCTATTTTGCGCATGCCCGTTCGAATGCCGCTTGATTCCTGGCACCACCTTACCGCCCTGCGTTCAAAAGATTCGGTATTTCTCTATTTTGATGTGTTATTCAATGAAGGCTTTTATGTGCCGGGTAATGTTTGTCACACTGGTGATTGGCTTTATTACGGAGCTGGAACAGATACCACCCGGGCACTCAAAGGCACCCTGGATGAGGTGCGCGTTTTTTCAGAAAATATTGAACCGGCATTGTTGCTGGATATCGTAGTAGGAGAACGTTTGGCACTGGTACATACTAATGTGCCGGAACTTCGCATTTTTCCGAATCCGGGTAAAGATCGCTGGCAGATCGAGTCTGAAGCAAGGCTGAGATCGGTATCCGTCAGGGATTATCAGGGGCGACTTATGCACCGGATCGAAGGGTTGACAGGCACGGCCACCGAACTCAGGGNNAACTCAGGGTATCCCTCGTTCCCGGCATCTATATGCTTGAAGTGGAGAACTCGGACCACAGCCTGCGGTACCATCATTTAGTTGTGGAATAGCGCTTTTTCGGTCCGCTTCTTTTTTAGAGATTTATTTTTTTGTACGATTTGGGAAATGTGATGCAAGTCACTTTATTATCTCTCCAAACGTTAGAATTTTGCATTTTTCGGAACAATTCGGGGATATTCGTGTTAGCTATTTTGCCGGTGCTTTGAAGTACCTTCGTTGCCATACAAGGCACTAAAACCTTGAAACTGATCCATGATTAAATTGAATATGAAAAAACAAATTTTAATTCTCGCCATCGGAACCGCCCTGCTAAGCGCTTGCGGATCATCCGAAACAAAAAAAGAGGAGACAACTCCTGCTGAACAACCCACCGAACAACCTGCCGACAAAGTTGTTGTTGAATTGAGCATCGATGCCAACGACGACATGAAGTACAGTACCAATGTGCTTGAAGTTCCTGCAGGTAGCCACGTAAAACTGACCCTGAACAATATCGGTAAATTGCCGAAAGAGTCGATGGGCCATAACTGGACCTTACTCGGACAAGCTGCTGACCTGGTTGCCTATGCAACTGCCTCCATGAAAGCGGTCGACAATGATTACCAGGCTCCTGAACTTTATTCAGATCCGATTGTTTATACAAAAATGTTAGGACCAGGTGAAAGCCAAACCATCGAATTCGATGCGCCAACACCCGGAACCTACAAATACATTTGCACCTTCCCGGGACATTATGCCTCGATGCAGGGTGAGCTGATTGTTAAGTAGCGATTGAGCAGCGCTTGAAGAGCCTCCACCTGAAAAGGATGGGGGCTTTTTCCGTCTGTGAGGGCGGGCTTACGCACGAGTAATTCAACGCGGCGGCCCTAAATTATCCTGAGCTACGGCGGGCACAGCGCGGAGAATTTTATTTGCTTCGGAGTATTGCTTTCACCAGAAATTATTGGCAAGGAGCTGATTTGCGAAAAATAACGCCGTTGATAGTTATTTCATAGTCAGATGGCATGCCCGTCGCAATTATTGTTTTTTCGGGAGCATAAAGGACAAACTGCCCATCTATCCATTCTGTATCCCAGGTGCCTGATCCAGAGTATGAGAGTCCCGGGGTGTCGTCCAATTTGAAACAACCATCCGGAAATAAAGTGAGTTTATAACATCCCGTAAGCATTTCTTCTGTATCCGTACCATCTTCTGGAATAACCGCAACGTAAGTGCCTGATAGCTGCATTTGGGTCCGTTGTTTTCCTTCCGGAACAATTGCTCCATACCACCAAAAGATGATTGCGGCACAAATACCTGGCAAGATGAGTAGCAGGAATCCGGTCTTTACGTTTTCACTTCGTTTTTTCACGAATCCATGAAAAAGAAAAGCCAATGCCGTTAATAACCCCAAGCCTCCCACGCTAATCAATCCAATCAAAAGAATACCTTCCATTTCATTGTATTTTGCTGCTGAAAGGTATTGGATTTAGTTGGGTTTGTCCAATTTCAGATTTAATTCCATGCCCCATGCCCCATGCCCCATGCCCCATGCCCCATGCCCCATGCC
>DQHT01000011.1 GCA_003531115.1 Bacteroidota bacterium
GACTTGGAGACTTGGAGACTTGGAGAAATTTAATTTTTTTCCGCAAACAAAACCGCGTCTTTTAATCTGGCGTAAGCAATACTCGTCCTCAAAAACAAAGCCCACCGCGCCGCCGCGTTGAATTATGCGACGAAAGGGCTTACTGAAAATAAACCCGGGCAGTAAACACACCCTCCTGGTTTTTTACCTGAACGATGTGCAGGCCTTTGAGATGGTAGGCGGTGAGGTCGGCGGTGTTGCCGTTGACAGTGAGGTGGGCTACTTCTTTACCCGACAGGTCGATCACGACCAATTCTTCGATCACGGTCTCCGCTGCAACACGTATAATTCCTGTACTTGGATTTGGATATATACTTATCTCCCGATGGGCGTTAAAATCAATGAGGCCTTGTGGTTCCGGTTCCAGCAGAATCTTAAGCGTACTATATATATTTATACGGCCAGCGCCCATCAATCCAATTTTAGTCGGATTTTCAATACTTATATCATCACAACCTTTTTTCAGAATACTTATGACTTTTTGTGGATCGGGTTCCCGAGAAAGCATTAAGCCAATAAAACCAGAAACGATAGGTGCTGAAAAGGAGGTTCCACTACCAGAACCATAGGAATTATCCGATTTGGCCGTGGTCGTATAAATATTATCGCCAGGCGCCATCACATCGATAAAAGTTCCATAACGTGACTGGGACCATACTTTGTCCTCACTGGTTGTTGCTCCAACTGCGATTACACCCTCATAAGCTGCAGGATAAACAGGCTTTTGAGGATTTTCGTCATTTGGATTTACATTGCCCGCTGATGCAACGATAATTATGCCTTTTCCAATTGCTTCATCCAGAATTGCTTGTTGTCCGGGTGTAAGCGAACCCTGCGACCAGGAACAATTGATAATATCGGCTCCGGCTGCAATGGCATAACGAACTCCATCCCATGCATACCAATAGTAGGCATCACTAGTATCTAAATCTGATACACATTTTATCGGTATAATACACGTATTTAATCCCAAAGATGCTATCCCGATACCATCATTATCTGTTGAGGCGGAAGACATCCCGGCTACCATGGTACCATGGGAAAAGAATGAACTGGTAACCCTGCTTAAAGGTGGGTTAGCATTGTTGTCGTTATCAGCGACATCCCATCCTGTAAAATCGTCAATTTTACCATTATTGTCGTCGTCAATTCCGTTACGACCGTATCTTTCTTCACCAGCATTGTGGTATATTACATCCCTAAGGTCCTCGTGATTTAAACGAACTCCGTTATCAACAATAGCTATTTTTATGGGTTCCCCCGTATGATTAGCCATTTCTTTCCAATAGTCCCAACCGGCTACATTGATGATCTTCTTCAAAAACCACATATTGTCGCCTTCCGCATCGACAGGAATGGCTCCAATGTCCATCACAGCAAGCGGGATCTTTGTAACATTTAAGATCTCGTTTAATTTCTGTAGATCTGCGATGAGTGCATCCGTCTTGTCTAATTCCGTAAATTTAAGGGTATAAAACCGGGATAAATTTTCAAACTCTGGGAAACTTTCCTGAAAATAGGTTACTCCATATTTTAATTTGATCTGCTGAAACGGTGTAACCGGACTGGAGGCNNCCCGCCACTACTTCGTTTGCATCTCCGCTAACACGCATCTCTACTTCCAAGACTCCGGGCTGAAATAACGGGGTCTGGGCTTTTGCAAGGACCATAAAGATCATTGCACAAAAAACACTGGCGAAACGAAGTTTCATGTTTAATGGATTGCGTTCTTCGAAGTAAGGGCTTTTTATCCATAAAACCAAGACCTTCGACGAAAATACGGGTGCTAAAAGGACAAAAAAAATGCCCGGAGTCCGAAAACCCCAGGCACTAGCATCGTAATAATATTTATCTAACGAAAAATATAGGCTATTCCCACCTTGGCGTTCAAGAATTCTGCAATCCGATCGGGATGGTTCGGGCGACTTTCCCGATTCATTTCCGTTAAGCCCTTGCGGTAGTTCCCCTGAATATCGAGACTCCAGTTTCTTGCGAACTGATAGCCAAAGCCAAGGCCTACATTCATACTCCAATAGTTTTGGAAAGGCTGTGGAGCTGATTCACCTGCCTGGTCTAAGTCGGTAAAGTTTTCATTCGGTTCATATCCATTATATGAATTGATCATAGAATAAGTAAGTCCGACTTGTGAATTTAGCGACCAATGACTGTTCAAAGAATACCTGTATCCAACTTGAACAGGGATATCCATCCAATATTGTTGATTTACAGCATGTTTCGATCCAGTTATCAGGCTATCCAACGGATCCCTACCTGGCACAGTATCGGGTTTATTACTCGGAACAAAATCATAAAGTAAATTCGAACCCGTATTAGAAAAACTCAATCCGGATTCAATGTACAAGCCACTCCTAAACAAAACCCCCGCCTTCAACCCTGCGCTTCTATACAATAAGGGGTGTTCATGGTTAAAGCGATACGCATGAGTTCCCTCCAATTTCTGGCGGGTGCTTCCGAGTTCAGAGGTCAGTCCGATATAAGGTTGGATTTTCGGATGGATCAGTCCTTTGGTAGAAATATTCTCTTTTAAAAAGGGAGGGTTCATTCTATTCGTAGTGTAAAAAAATGGAGCAAACTCCTTGTTTCCAATCGAAGAAGTGGCAGGAATCTCCTGGTCAACAGGCTCTGCCGGAGGCTCTGGGAAGAGGTCGAATGTGATGGGTTCTCTGAGCCGCTCCTGGTAAACTTCTTCAATTGCTGGAACAGGTTCAAGGTAGGTAGTGCCTCGTTCGTCACTGCCATTTGGGGTCGACTGTGTTCCTGAAGATTCAGGTGAAATTTCTACTGTTGTTTCCGGCATCGTGTATTCAAAGGCAGGAGCTTCCTGATTTAAACCCTTAGGTGCCAACTTGTCTTTGGTTTTCACCGCATCGGCCAGTTTTTTGTTTTCAGAGGCCAGGTAATAGAGGCCTGCACCGCTAATCAACAGCAGCCCGGCCATCACATAAACCATCCAAACCATCCGTTTGCTCCGACTTTCTTTTTTCACCAGGCCGTGCTCAATCCGATCCCATAAGCTGTCGGATAATTCCGGCTCATACGAATCGATGCGCTCACGCAGCTTCTTGTTGAAGCGATTCTGATTATAAAAATCGTTTAGATTCTCGTTGTTCATTTTTCTTAAACTTTTCTTGCAGCAACATCCTGGCCCTGCTAAACTGCGACTTGGATGTTCCCACTGAAATTTCCAATGCTTCTCCTATTTCCTTGTGCGTAAACCCTTCGATCGCATAAAGGGTAAACACCATTCTTGAACCCTCGGGGAGTTCCTGCACGGCCTGGATAATGTCCTTCACAGAAAAATTATCCAAATCCAATGCCCCAACCTGATTTTCGGCATCCTCCAGATTCACTTCCAAAAACTTAGTCCGCTTTTTTTTACGGTAGTAATCGGTAGCCGTGTTCACTACGATCCGACGAACCCAGCCTTCCAGACTTCCGGTATGCTGGTACTTTTTAATGTTGTCGAATATTTTAATGAACGCCTCCTGAAGGATATTCTCCGCCTCATAGCTGTCGCGGGTATAACACAAACACACGGCTAACATCTTCCTGGCAAAGCGCTCGTACAGCTTTTTCTGGTAGAACCTGTTTTGTTCTGCACAGCCTTGTACCAGCTCGATGTCGGAGATGATGGTCATGTGTTGGTTGTTTGATGGGTAAACGTACAAAGTTAAACGAAGGTTGGATTGAGGGGAAAAAAATAGGGTACAGCGTAAATTAAAATAAAAATTTACATTTGCAACAATGTTGCGTGTGCTAATTCGAATACCCGGTTTCCTCTTCCTTTTTATGCCTGCATCCCTTTATTCTCAGGTTGATTCAAGTGGGAAAGTATGTACCGCTTCGATCGAAGGCAGGGTGTTGGATGAACACGATCAGACCCCTTTGGAATATGCCACTATATATATCCTGGAAGTAAACAAAGGAACTTTATCCGGCGAAACAGGCTTTTATATCATCGAAGGGATCTGCGACGGGACCTATACCTTTCGGATCACCCACCTGGGCTGTAGTCCTATCGAACAAAAGGTGGTAATAAAAGGAAAAACCATCCATCATTTTTACCCCGAGCATCATGCGGAATTGTTGAACAGCATTGCCATCATCCGGCATAAACCCGCAGAACAAAGCACCCAACAAAAAAATGAGGTTTCCATCGAAAAAATGGAGCAAAGCAAAGGCTTGTCGCTTGGGGATGCCTTAAAGAATATCCCGGGGGTACAGACCTTTAATACAGGAAGTACCATTTCAAAACCGGTCATTCATGGCCTGCACAGCAACCGTATCCTGATCCTGAATAACGGGATACGTCAGGAGGGCCAGCAATGGGGGGTTGAACATGCTCCGGAGATCGATCCTTTTACAGCCGGGAAGATGGCGGTGATCAAAGGCGCCAACAGTGTACGGTATGGATCTGACGCCATTGCAGGGGTAATTCTTATCGATCCCAAACCTTTGCGGGATTCAGCCGGGATCAATGGCGAACTAAACCTGGTAGGCATGTCGAACGGCAGAGGGGGAACGGTTTCTATGTATATGGATGGGAATTTCAGGAAATTGAGTCCGCTGTCGTGGCGTATCCAGGGAACCCTGAAACAAAGCGGAAACGTTTCGGCTCCCGATTATTTCCTGATCAATACCGGCGTGAAGGAGTACAATTTTTCCTATACCCTTTTATGGAAAAAACCCAACTACGGCGCAGAAGTGTATTATAGCCAGTTCAACACGACCATTGGTATTTTCGGGGCATCGCATATCGGAAATTTAAGTGATCTCTATGCGGCATTTGCCAGCAAGGTACCTCTTGAAACCGGGGGATTCAGTTATGCCATTGGCCGACCTTACCAACACAGCGAACACGAGCTTTTTAAAGCCCGATTCTTTGTGAATACCGGCGAAAAGGGAAAACTAAGTCTGATCTATGCCCGGCAGTATAATTTGCGTTATGAATATGATAAACATTCGCCTTTGAATGATTCGTTGGCCGCGTTAAATCGTCCGGACCTGCAATTTGAAATCACCACGCATACCGCCGATCTGATCTGGGAACATAACCCGATAAAAAATATTTCCGGAACCATGGGTATCAGTGCGATCACCCAGGGGAATACCTATGAAGGCCGGGCATTGATCCCCAATTTCAGGAACCACAGCGGTGGGGTCTTTTGGATCGAACGCTGGAAAAAAAACAAGCTGGAAGTGGAAGGCGGGATCCGGTATGATTATAAATGGATGCAGGTCTTTAAATATGCATATACCGGAAATGGAAAGT
>DQHT01000075.1 GCA_003531115.1 Bacteroidota bacterium
AAACAAGGTAGAAACCAAAGTTCAGCTCACCCACAAACCTTCGGGCATTGTGGTGGTTTGCCAGGTTGAGCGCTCCCAACTGGGAAATAAAGAACGTGCCATGACCATGCTGCGCACCAAATTATACGATCGCGAACTTGAAAAACACCTGAGTGCCATTGCCAGTAAAAGGAAAACCATGGTTTCCAGCGGCGACCGCTCGGCCAAGATCCGAACTTATAATTTCCCCCAAAGCCGGCTTACCGACCACCGTATCGGACTTACCCTGTACAATCTTGACGCGGTCATGAACGGCGATATCGAAGAAATTATCGAACAACTTCAGCTTGCCGAAAATGCGGAAAAAATGAAGGGCGAAGGAATCGTCTAAAAAGCGTTCTCCTTCTGTCGAAATGCTCCCAACTTTTGTATCTTGCCTGTCGTTTAATGGATATGTTGCGGGCTATTTTCTTCCTTCTTTTATTTTCTTATGGATCCCTTTTCGCTCAGCAGAAATTTAATTTCTACCTGACGATGAGCCCCACATTGACTTTCGGTACCCATTTTATTGATGGGAGCACCCAATTCACCTCGCCCGACAATAAAACCGGAAAAAACACCATCTATCCGCTTTATTCCGTATTGGACGGCTACCCGAATCCCGGAATGACTTTCTTTCAAAATTTTGCCAGAAAATTTACCTGGGGATTGCTTGCTGAGGCCTATATCAGCGAAAAATCAAGTTTTAATATGGGTTTTGAAATCGGGGCCCGGGGGTATAAACTGTACAGTGAAAGAAGCGTAAGTTCTCTTATCTCCTTCCGCAACCTGAGTGTACCCCTGTATTTCAGCCGTTATCGCTGGCTGGGGACCTACTGGACCCTCAAACTCAATTATGGGGGACACCTGAACTATTCCTTTTCCATACCCCAGAGCAATAAGGTGGTGAACATTTCCCGTTCGCCTGAGATATACCCTACCTTGGGTGGTGGACTCGAAATGGCCTATATGGGCAAAGAAGGAAAACTCTCCTTTGAGGTAGCCTATTATCATGGCTGGAGAAATATCATCGACCATGTTTATATCGGGGTCGATAACCGTTTTGGTGAACGCATCACTGCTACAGGTTCGCATCTTCGCTTAAGCCTCAAATACAATTTCAAACGCCTTGGTAGGACAAAGAAAAAAAGTCGGCTCACAGAAATAACGGTGCCTGCCGTGCCGGAAATGGAAGCCCTTTATATCAGCCGTAGGCTCAAAACACCAGAAGTGGTGGAGCTCCGTTCTCAAAAAGTGTCGTTCTGTTTTCTGGATGACCAAACCGTTGATGGTGACTCAATACAAATCGTATGGAACGACTCCCTGATCAGCCATGCAATAGGCCTTGAGAAGGAACCTTTCTGTATCACCCTGGAATTGGGACCGGGAAAAAATACCCTTATTGTTCATGCCATCAACGAAGGAAAGATCAAACCCAACACCTACGAAATCCGTATCCAGGATGGTGACGAAACAAAACCCATCCGCATGAAATCCGATATGGAAAACTCCGCTGTCCTCCAGGTGATCTGGAAACCCTAAATTCATCCCCGCACCTGTCTAACCACCTTCCCCCTCGCTCCCTCGCTCCAGCCGCAGGCTCCGCTCCCCCGCTCCTTACTCCCCTATACCATCTGCTGCATTTCCAACAAATTTCGGTACAGCCCTTTATGCGCATAGAGTTCCTGATGGCTTCCCCGCTCCACAATCCGGCCGTTTTCCATCACAATAATGAGATCGGCATTTTGAATGGTGCTCAAACGGTGGGCAATAACCAAAGAGGTCCGGTTTTTCATTAACGTATTCAGCGCTTCCTGTACCAGGCGCTCGCTGCTTGTGTCCAGGGCCGAGGTGGCCTCATCCAAAATAAGGATCTGTGGATTCTTTAAGATCGCCCGTGCTATGGCGATACGCTGTCTTTGTCCGCCGCTGAGTTTCCCGCCACGGTCGCCGATATTGGTATAATATCCCTTATCCATATGCACAATAAACTCATGGGCATTAGCGGCTTTGGCAGCTTCAACGATCTGCTCATAACTTACTTCATGGTTTCCGAATGCGATATTATTAAAAACTGAATCGTTGAATAAGATGGATTCCTGGGTAACCAGCCCCATCAATCCACGAAGGTCCTTAACCTTGATATCCCGGATATCCATGCCGTCGATCAATACATGTCCCTCATTCACATCATAAAAACGTGCAAGAAGGTCGGCCAGGGTCGATTTTCCGCTTCCTGAGGCGCCAACCAGGGCCACTGTTTTTCCTAAAGGGATTGAAAAGCTAATGTCAGTCAGGGTTTTTTTATCCGGTGTATATTGAAAACCTACATTTTTAAATTCAATTCCTGATCTGATGGCGCTCAAAGTCAGTGGGTTTTCTGCTTCTTTGAGGGTTTCCGGGATACGGAGAATTTCTTCGATCCTGTCTGCAGAGGCAGCTCCCTTTTGCACATTATAAAAAGCCGTTGCGAAAGATTTTGCCGGATCAATGACCTGGGCAAAAAGCAGTATGAAAAGGATAAAAGCGGTGGGGTCCATAATTCCGGTACCCGTTTGAACCATTCTACCTCCAATAAATAAAACCATGCTCAAAGTGGTGATCCCCATGGTTTCTGACAGGGGGGAGCTCAGGTCACGGGAGTGGTTTACTTTGACATTTATCGTGGTCAGATGTTTGTTTTCCGTGCTGAATTTGCGAAAGAAATAAGCCTCTTTTCCAAAACCTTTGATGATGCGGATCCCGCTCAGGCTCTCTTCAAAAAGCGACATCAATAAGCCCAGTCTCCCCTGTGCACGACTTGCATTCTTTTTGAGTTTTTTTCCAATTCGGGAAATAATAAAGCCGTTTAAGGGTAGCAGAACCAGAATAATGAGCGTGAGTTTCCAGCTCATGATGATCAGGAGGACAAGCGTAACCAGGATCTGGAAAGGTCCTTTAAACATGGCCTCCAAACTCGTCATGATTGCAAATTCTACCTCCGTGATGTCGTTACTCATGCGGGAAATGGTATCGCCCTTTTTTTCCTCAGTGAAATAGCTCAATTGCAGCCGCATCACTTTTTTATAGACGGCGTTGCGCAGGTCGCGTACGGTATAATTCCGATAGGGAACCAGAACATACAGAGCCAGATAGCGGAAAACATTTTTAAGTATGGTAAAAACAACCACCGCCAGACATACCAGTAAAAGGGCTTTACCCGGATCATCTCCGGTAATGTCCTTCAGGAAAAAGATAAACTCTGTATTCCAGGCCTGAATTCCGGTGGCTTCCGGATCGCGAACAAGTTCTGCCGTACCAAAGAGGTAATTTAAAAAGGGCATCAGCATGGTCATGGAAAACAAACCAAAAACGATACTGAAGAAATTAAATAAGATATTCAGATAAGCCAGATACCGATAGGGCCGGGCATAACGAAGCATCCGAAAAAAGTTTTTCATAAAACGAGGCAAATATACAGGCTTTTCGCCTAGCGGATCAGGAATCCGATACGGAACCCAAAAATGGGGGCGACTCCTGAATATCCATAACTCCAGGGAAAGTCGTCATTTTTAATATCCGGAAAATAATTGTCGCTAAAACTGGCCACCGTCTTTCTTATGGCCACGCCAAATGACCATTCATAATAGAATCCCGAAGGAAAGTACCAGAGCCCGCCCATTTTGTAGTTCATTCCAAAACGATGGTAGCGTTTAAAGACATCGTCTTCTTCAAGTACCATCACTTTTTGTCCGTTCTGATCCCGTTCAACCCAGCGTTTGTCGCGTTTGTTGATCGCAAAAAAATTGTATTCGACATCTCCCTGAGCAAAGGCAATGATGCCTTTTCCCTTGCGTTCATTTTGCCAATAAGCATAACGCAGGCCCGGGTGAAGACCAATGCCGCTTAATTGGCCTTCATCCGAATAGGTAAGTTTTCCCGAATAAAATTCAGGAGATATGCTCAGATAAAGCTTGTTGGCCACAGGCACCAAAACCTCGAGTTTTAATCCGTGCAAGGCTGTATGAGGAACAGAGAACCCGATCAACAGCTTCGGCGGAACAATTTTAGTCGCGCTGTCGTTTTGTGCGAAGCAGGAGTGAAAAACCGAACCCATACATAAAAAAGCAATCAGAAACAGGCCGGCTTTTTTCATCCAATAGGAATTTTACTCAGCAGGGTCAGGGTGCCATTATCCAACAGGTATTGATAAAACCCATCCGATCCGATCAACAGGAGCCGGTTTCCGATAGGGATGACATCAAATGGATTTATGCCTTTGAAATGATTGATGATCTGCAAACTCATCACATCCGTGGCATCATAGTGCTTAAGTCCCTGATCACATACAAACAGGTTCAAATTGGCGTCGATACCAAGTCCGGCAGGAGAACTCATCGGATAGGACCGGATCTTCTGTGGGTTTGCCGGGTTGCTGATATCTAAAATCTGCAGCTCATTGGCTCCGCGCCAGCATCTGCCACTCACGGCCGAACGCAGGGTAACATACGCATAGTTGCCATCAGCTACTACCGGATCGCAGGATACAACATGCAAATATTTGCTCATTTGCACAGGTTTGTTGCGGTCGGTAACATCAAAAATATACATGCCTGATTCGGCACCGATAAAAAGATAATTTCCTTTGGGGAAGATGGTTTCGATATCTGTTCCGACATACGATTGCGACATAAAAACCGGCTTGGACGGAACGCTGATATCAAAAGCATTCAGGGTCTGGTGACTCACTGTGTACAGGGTTGTTCCTGAAATGGCAAAACGGGCCATGGAACCACCCTTGCCAGAACTTCCGGTTTCATTACTGCCCGAACTCATAGTGTCAGCACTTTGAAAGTCTTCACTGCATGAGAACAATACGATGGCCATCAGGCCATAAAAAAAGGTCTTTTTCATGGCTATGATTTTTTCCATCCGATGATGATGGTGTTTTCGGGTCTGTTGGAGCTAGTGTATGCTTCCGGAACGATATTCATATCCGGAGGAGGTAATTCCGGAAATACATTGGCATTCCGGCTCAGTACTTTTATATCTGTTACGTTTTCGATGGAAAGACTAACGAGGTCAACCGCATTGTCGACATACATGACATTGTTTTTTACCGCCATATCCACACAACCGGGAATGACAACAAAAGCAATATTCACCGGATTCGACGGATCCGTATTGTCAACAACGTGAACACCTTCGAAACGCTCAGAAATGAAAATATAATTTCCGTAGGTATAGATCTTACCGGGATCTTTTAAGGTCCTTGCCGCATCCATCTTCACCGATTGCTCCAGTTCACTTCGCTTCATGAGAACAGGTGAGTAGGCACTCGTTCCATCCACGGCAGGCTCATCGAACTCCCCCGGACCGCAGGATACCAGGACCATGCCCAGTAAGAGCGCGGCGAGTATTGGTTTGAACACTTTTTGCATGGTGAAATTTAACTATAAAAAAGTGACTTTCATAGCATAGGGTGAATCGAGCAAAGGTATTAGTCGAAAATTCTAGCTCCTTTCTCCTATTTTTGTTCCCCCAATGAAAATTGTAGATCATATCCAATCCGCCAAAAGGACCTTGTTTTCTTTTGAGATACTCCCCCCATTAAAGGGAAATAGCATTGAATCACTCTATTCGGGTATTGACCCCCTCATGGAATTTGACCCGAAATTTATTGATGTAACCTACCACCGTGAGGAATACGTGTTGCGTGAAAGGCATGACGGAGGATTCGACAAGGTGGCTACTCGCAAAAGGCCCGGTACCGTAGGCATTTGCGCGGCCATCATGAATAAATACCACGTGGATGCCGTACCGCACCTGATTTGTGGAGGTTTTACCCGGGAAGAAACAGAAAACGCCCTTATTGATCTGGCCTTTTTAGGGATCGATAATGTTCTGGCCCTGCGCGGCGACAACCTATCGGGCGACTCCATGTTCAAGCCGGAAGATGATGGAAATAAAAATGCTTTGGATCTGGTCAATCAGGTTCGAGAAATGAACCAGGGCATTTACCTGGACCAGGAACTAAAAAATGCAACTCCCACCAATTTTTGTATTGGGGTGGCAGGCTATCCGGAAAAACACCAGGATGCTCCAAACCTGCGCTCCGATATCAATTTTCTGAAAAAGAAGGTCGATGCCGGTGCAGAATTTTTGGTGACCCAAATGTTTTTCGATAACAAAAAATACTTTGAGTTTGTGGCTTTATGCCGTGATAACGGAATTACAGTACCCATTATTCCCGGCTTAAAACCCTTTGCTACTCAAAAGCAGTTATACGCTCTTCCAAAAATATTCCATATCGATCTGCCGGATGACCTGGTACTTGCTGTAGAAAAAGCCAAAAACAACGACCAGGTGAAACAGATCGGTATTGACTGGTGCATCCAGCAAAGCCGGGAATTGCGCGATGCCGGAGTTCCTGTTCTTCATTATTATACAATGGGGAAATCAGAAGCTACCTTTGCTGTTGCCAAAGAGGTTTTTTAGTATGAAAGGATTAGTGCTCAAATCGACCGGTTCCTGGTACCTCATCCTCGGTGATGACGGGAAAGAATACCGCGGGAGAGCCAGAGGAAAACTTCGTCTGGATGATGTGCGAACTACCAACCCCATTGCAGTTGGCGATGGGGTGCTCTTCGAGATGGAAGCTCAGTCGCAGGAAGATGATCTCGTCAATATCCATGAAATACTCCCACGCAGAAACTACATCATCCGCAAGTCGAATAACCTTTCCAAACAAACGCAGATTATCGCGGCAAATATGGATCTGGTTGCCCTGGTAGTAACGATGGCCACCCCGGCCACCTCAACCGGCTTTATCGATCGCTTTTTGCTCACTGCTGAGGCTTATCATATTCCGGCTTTGATCGTTTTTAATAAGATCGATATCTATGGAGAAGTGGAATCGGCTCTGCTCCAGGAATACGAAAGGATCTACGAAAAGATCGGCTACGAATGCATCCAGGTTTCGGCCATACGCGGCACCAACATGAACGAGTTACGCGACAAACTGCGCCATAAAACTACCTTGTTTTCCGGACATTCCGGTGTAGGAAAATCAACCTTGATGAACGCCCTGGATCCGCATATCGCACAGAAAACAGCGGCCATTTCGACATACTCCAACAAGGGAAAACACACCACCACCTTCGCGGAAATGTTCCTCACCGAAAATGAGTGTCGCCTTATCGATACCCCGGGAATAAAAGATTTTGGCGTGGTGAACCTCGACAAACACGAGCTGGCCCATTATTTCCCTGAAATGCGCTCACGTATGCAGGGTTGCCGCTTTAACGACTGCCTCCATACCGAAGAACCCAATTGCGCTATTCTTGCCGCCGTTGAAAGCGGCGAAATTGAGCCCAGCCGCTATTACAGCTACCTGAGCGTACTCAATAACGAAGATATCCATCATTAGCCATGCGTTTGGTTATTCAACGTGTATCTGAAGCCTCACTCACCGTTGACGGACAAAGTGCAGGAAACATGAAAGCCGGACTTGTCGTTCTGATAGGAATTGAAGAAGCCGATACGGAAGAAGACGCCACCTGGTTGGCTGGAAAGGTAAGTGCCATGCGCATATTCGGCGATAATGACGGGAAAATGAACCTTTCGCTAACAGATATTGCCGGCTCTCTCATGGTCGTCAGCCAGTTTACCCTGCACGCCAGCACCAAAAAAGGCAACCGCCCCAGCTTTATCAAAGCCGCCCGCCCCGAAAAAGCCATCCCCCTCTATGATTCTTTTATTGCCAGAATCCGAAACCTATTACCTTTACCCGCCGTAGCGCCAGCGAAGGAGGGCAAAACCCCCATTATCACAGGGACCTTCGGCGCGGATATGCAAGTACAGCTTGTGAATGACGGGCCAGTGACGATTATTATCGATTCGAAGGAGAGGCAATAACCTAAATGCATTTGTCTTCATTATATTTGACTCTTAATACTAACTGATTTTTCAATGGCAAAAGGTCACCTTTTAGATACGAAAACTGTTAGTCTCAACGAAATTCTTGGTAACGGAAAAATATATAAGGTACCTCAATTTCAACGTGACTATTCATGGGATCAAGACAATTGGGAAGATCTATGGAATGATATTGAAATTGCTGAGTCTACGAATAGTGCTCATTATATGGGGTCCGTCGTTCTCCAAAGTGTTACTGCTAAAGAATTTTTAATAATAGATGGACAACAACGTTTTACTACCCTGTCAATTTTAACCTTAGCTACCATTGCTACGATTAAGAATCTGATTAGTGTAGGCATTGATGTTGCTGAAAATAAGGAAAGAGTAGAAATTCTGATGCGGCAGTATATTGGACAGAAGGAACCTTCTTCATTGACTTATTCAAGTAAACTATTTTTGAATGAGAATAACGATGGTTTCTATCAGAATCGTTTGATTGGCTTTAAAGAACCAATAAATGAACGAAAGCTGTCAGATTCTGAAAGGCTAATGTGGAAAGCTTATCAGTTTTTCTTACAAAAAGTTTCCAAAAAATTCTCCTCCAAAGGTGGTTCAGAGCTTGCAGATTTTTTGAATAATGTGTCCGGGGAATTGATGCTTTTCATTCAGATAACAGTTGAGGATGAATTAAATGCTTACACAGTATTCGAGACACTTAATTCGAGGGGTGTTGAACTGACTTCCACTGATTTGTTAAAAAATTATCTTTTTTCGTTGGTTGCTAAAAGCGAGACTGATTTAAAACAAATAAAAAGTCAATGGAAAAAAATTATTGACACCGTTGGTTTAAAAGAATTCCCAAATTTTTTGAGGTACTATTTATTGGCTTCAAGAAAACAATTAACCAAGGAATATCTTTTCAAGGAAGTTAAAAGCTTCATAAGGACAGGGGAAGATGTATTTTCTTTATTAGACCATCTTGAAAATTATGGCTACAACTATATTGCCTTAAGCAACCCTGAAGATGATTTTTGGACTGAAGATAAAGAAATCAGAAATTTCATTAGCATTCTGAAGTCTTTTAAAGTTACACAATGGAAGCCCTTAGCCATGGTAGCATTTCAAAAACTTGATGCAAATGATTTTAAAAAAGTGCTTCAAGCTGTTGTCAATATCTCCTTTAGATATAATGTGGTTGCGAAAATGCAAACCAATGAAATGGAAAAGGTATACAGCAAAGCAGCAATCAACCTATATCAAGGGATTACATCAAATGTTGTGTCTGTAATCAACGATTTAAAAGGTATTTATGTTGACGACGAAACGTTCAAGAGCTTTTTTGAGTTTAAGCAGTTTAACACAAACAATTCGAACGACAAGAAGATGGCTCGATATACTCTCTACAAACTTGAAAGTCAGGAAGAGAGCGGTTTGTCTTTAAGTTTTGATTCAGATAATGGCACAATTGAACATATCCTTCCGGAAAGTTATTCTGAACCTTGGCATGAATTTTTTACAGAGGAGTCGTTTGCAAATAATTTATTCCTGCTTGGAAATTTGACTCTCCTCGAAGCTAACAAGAATAGTAAGGGCGCAGCTGACAAAAGTTACGAAGAGAAAAGGAAAATATATTCAACCAGTAAATTTGCGTTAACGAAGGGTATTAATTCATTATTATGGACACCTTCTTCAATACGTCACAGACAAGCTCATTTAGCTAAACTCGCTTCGGCAATATGGAAAGTTCAGTTTCATAATTAAACCGACCTTACACACTCACAAAGCGGAAACAAACTAAAACGTATAACTCACTCCAAGCCTGGAGGATATCGTTCTATTCATTTCATCACTTATCCAGCTTATACTCTCAGGCTGGTTTGTTCCGTTTCGGTAAAAGTTGTTAACCCGACTATAAATTCCAGCCTTTGGACCATACATAAGCGTAAAATCCATCCCCCAATGGGCATTAATAGCATAATTCAAAGAGGTATAGATATACGGGCTGAAAACGAGAAACTGAAATTTTGCAACAATAAAACCGTTTCCCGTTTCGTAACTAACAAATTTGGAAAAGTTACTATTGAAAGAAAGTCCTAATCCGGATACAACATGAACCCTTTCTTGCTTGCTTCTCCATATTTCATAAGCACCCTGATACCTGATTCCAAAACCAGTATTAATAATATCCTCTCGATAATACCCGGTATTGCCCGAACCGTTTCTTTCCTTGTAATACGTCGTGCTGTTTAATGTAGGCGTCTTCAATATAAACTCCTGTTCAAACCGTTTCTTTTTGATATTGAATCCCAACTCGATTCCAGAAATATTCCAATGTCCCCTGGTGGAAGTGCCGAACTGATAGTTTCCTGCATTAAATTGAATCGGGATATACGCCTTCATCGAATAGTGTGTCCTCGCATTTTGGGCGGAGAGTGCAGTACTCAAGAAAATCATGGCACTTAATGTTATGAGTATCCGGGTTTTCATGGGCACATTACTCGGTAAATATAACGAAATTTAAAGACCAAGCTGCCAGAACCCTGAACCCAAAACCCAGAACCCCTCACCTTCCCACCAGCTCCAGCTTCTCCCCATCAAAAACGGCATAAGAGAAATACCGGATCCAATCACCCAGGTTGATGTATCGGCTGTTCTGCCCCAGATCAATATCCAGCGGTAGATGCCTGTGCCCGAAAATAAAATAATCGAAATGTTCTTTTTCTAAGATCTCTTTGCAATACACCACCAGCCATTCTTCATTCTCCCCTAAAAACTTCGCGTCAGATTCAGCGTTGGCATGCCGGCTGCGTTTCGAAAAATAATTGGCTATACCCATCCCGATGCGCGATGGCAGCAGCGAAAAGGCTACCTGACAAGCCCGATTCCTGAATATTTTTTTTAGGAGTTTATAGGCTTTGTCCCCGGGACCAAGTCCATCGCCATGGCCCAGGTAAAAGCGTTTACCGTTCCATTCGCGTGTTTCGGGTTTATGAAAAACAGGGATGCCCAGTTCCTTTTCGAAATAACCGAACATCCACATATCGTGATTGCCGGTAAAAACATAAATCGGAATTCCGGAATCGACGATCTCTGCCATCTTTCCCAGGAGACGTACATATCCTTTGGGAACCACATAGCGGTATTCAAACCAAAAGTCGAACAGATCGCCCATGAGGTAGATCTCCTGGGCATCCTTTCTCGCTTCTTCCAGCCACCTGACTACCTTCTTCTCCCTTTCCCGACTGCGCTCCGCATCGGGAACACCTAAGTGGTAGTCGGAATTGAAATAGATCTTTTTGCCGGGTTGAAGCTGCATGGGCTCAAAAATAGGGTATCCTTCCTTTATGCAAGGTCATTCACTAAAAACAGGATCAATTCTGACCTCGCCTGCACTTTTGTATCCTTATTGCCTTTAACAGGGCCCTGAATAAAACTGATCAGAGAGGGCAGTTTTTCTCCGTATTTGTTCCTGAGCGTAACCAGGGCCTGTTTGATATCATCGCCCATTTTCGAAAGTTGTCCGTATACGGCTACCACCTGAACTTCAGATAAAAAGCCGCGACGGGTACTTGCCGAAGTAAACATGATCCCGCCATTACGGGCGATCAAAGCCTCGGCGCTTAACAGCGATGCCGTTTGTTCAGGATGGTCGGGCGTGTTTTCAATAACGGGAAGTCCCAGGTTCTGGATCTCTTTTCTAAGTTCCACATCGGAAATAAGCAGTCCTTTTATACCCCTCTTTTCCATCCACATTATGAGGTTCTCATGGAAATCAAAGCGGTTGTGGCAATAAACAAATCCCCCACCACCGGCAGTGAAATTTTTAGCAAAGGCCACCCCGTGGTCTTCATCTGGGTATGTATAGATATCCGTTTCCATTTCCACATCAGGAAAGTGCGCGGCAAACTTATTCAGCAGGCCGGCCCGAACCTTTTTCAGGATCTTCTCCCGCGATGTGGTTATGTCTTCCATTTAATGCAAGATACTATTCTGATTTAGGTTCATCGCCCACCGGAGAAGGGTCATCCTTTTTCACTTCTTCAGCAGGAACGTCAATTATGGGGCTATCTACCTTATCCATATATTCCTGATAATGGGTTTTATGTTCAAAAGGGCGTTTACCGATCAACTGTTCCAGATCACTCTGGAAGATGATCTCCCTTTTTAACAATTCTTTGGCGATGATCTCCAATCCATCCCGCTTTTCGATCAGCAGGGCTTTTGTTCTTTCATAGGCCTTGGCGATCAGCTTCCTTACTTCCTCATCGATCAATTCAGAAGTATGCTCCGAATAAGGTTTTCCAAATCCATATGCATTTTGCGGATCATTGAAAGATACATTCCCGATTCGTTCATTCATGCCGTACATGGTTACCATGCCGTAAGCCATCTTGGTGATACGTTCCAGGTCGTTCTGGGCACCGGTAGAAATTTTATTGAATACAACCTCTTCCGCAGCCCTTCCGCCCAGGGTCATACACATCATATCGATGAGCTGTTCTGTTCTGTACAGGTATTGCTCTTTCGGTAAATATTGGGCATACCCCAAGGCTGCAACACCACGTGGCACAATCGATACCTTCACCAAAGGATCTGCAAATTCCAGAAACCATCCGGCAATGGCATGTCCGGCTTCATGGTAAGCAACGATTTCTTTTTCTTCGGGAGAAATGATTTTATTCTTCTTTTCCAAACCACCGATAACCCGGTCAACGGCATCCTGAAAGTCCTGCATATCAACCGCCGTTTTATTTTTTCGGGCAGCGATCAAGGCCGCTTCGTTGCACACATTTGCAATTTCTGCCCCTGCAAAACCAGGTGTTTGCGCCGAAAGTTTTTTCGGGTCAACATCAGCCGCCAATTTGGTAAGCGGTTTCAAATGCACTTTAAAGATCGCCTCACGGCCAACCAGGTCGGGACGGTCTATAGAAATTTGCCTGTCGAAACGACCCGGACGCATCAGGGCGGAGTCAAGAATATCCGGACGGTTGGTGGCGGCCAGGATAATAACCCCGGAATCCGTTCCAAAACCATCCATCTCGGTAAGCAACTGGTTCAGGGTATTTTCCCTTTCATCATTGCCACCGGTAACCATGTTTTTTCCTCTTGCACGACCAATGGCATCGATCTCATCAATAAAGATGATACACGGCGCTTTTTCTTTAGCCTGACGGAACAAGTCGCGAACACGCGATGCTCCCACTCCTACGAACATCTCCACAAAGTCAGAGCCCGATAGAGAGAAAAAGGGCACATTTGCTTCCCCTGCTACAGCCTTGGCCAACAGGGTTTTACCTGTTCCCGGAGGGCCTACCAACAGGGCGCCTTTCGGAATTTTTCCTCCCAGGTCGGTATATTTTTTCGGGTTTTTGAGGAAGTCAACGATTTCCATCACTTCCACCTTTGCTTCTTCAAGTCCGGCCACATCGGCAAAGGTCACATTCACCATGGCGTCCTTATCAAAAAGCTGGGCGCGCGATTTTCCTATATTGAAGATCTGTCCGCCTCCGCCACCTGCACCACCGCCCATACGGCGCATAATGAACAGGAAAATGGCCACCATAATGATCACGGGGAGTAAATACCCCACCATATCCATAAACCAGTTCTTCCGTTCGGTGAATTCCACAACGATTTTCCGGTTTGGATCTTTTTTGTCTAAGGTTTCTCTAAAATACTGTACATCCCCAACCCGAAAGGTATACTGGGGTACCTTTTCATTAAAAACGCTTTTTTTCTTGGCTACCTCTTCATGGCGTGAGTTTTTTAAGGCGCTTTCGGTTAAATAAACCTCCGCCACCTTTTCATTGATCACGTCGATCTTTTCCACCTCATTCTTCTCGATCATCTCGAGTACTTCATTGAGGTTGGTCGTTTTAGCCGTGTCGTTCGGAAAAAATTGCAGAATGATAAATATGACCAGAATAATTCCGTATATCCAGTATATATTAAATTTTGGTTGTCCCCCGCCGCTTATCCTTGGCTTACCTTTTTTTCCTCCGAAAGGATTCAAGGGGTTTTCCTTCTTTTCCCCTTTATTCGGGGTGTTTTTCGTGTCGTTCTCCTTCATGGAAATTCTGAGCTTATATGGCCCTTACCGCAAAACTAACTATTCTGCAGATATTAAGGGTGATGATGCATGGAACAAAAAACAATCCAAAGAACAGAAAGGATTTTCAGCCTGATTTTTTTGATAAGTTTGTAGCCCATTACACAGCACCATCATGTACGAAACGCTTAAACCCGCATTAACCAAAGAATTACAGGAAATAAAAGAGGCCGGACTCTTCAAAACTGAACGTATCATTGTCTCTCCACAGGGTGCCGACATTCGATTAAATGACGGAAAACAGGTGGTGAATTTTTGTGCGAATAATTATCTCGGCCTTTCCTCCCACCCAAAAGTCATAGAAGCTGCCAAAAAGGCCATAGATACACATGGATATGGCATGTCTTCTGTCCGGTTTATTTGTGGTACCCAGGATATCCATAAAACACTCGAAGCCAAACTTTCCGAATTCCTGGGTACTGAAGATACCATTCTTTATGCTGCCGCGTTCGATGCCAACGGTGGAGTATTTGAGCCCCTGCTCAACGAAGAAGACGCGATTATTTCGGATGCCTTAAACCACGCCTCAATTATTGACGGGGTGCGTTTGTGTAAAGCCGATCGCCACCGTTATGCGCATAACGATATGAACGAACTGGAAGAGATCCTCAAAAAAACCCAGGACAAACGCCATCGGATGATCGTAACGGACGGGGCTTTTTCGATGGATGGAACCATCGCACAACTGGATAAGATCTGCGACCTGGCCGACAAATACCGGGCTTTGGTAATGATCGATGAGTGCCATGCCAGTGGATTTCTGGGAAAATCAGGACGGGGTACCCATGAGTATAGAAACGTGATGGGACGTATCGATATCATCACCGGTACACTCGGTAAAGCACTGGGCGGGGCTTCAGGAGGATTTACTTCCGCGAAAAAAGAAATTATCGACATGCTGCGTCAACGTTCCCGCCCTTATTTATTTTCAAACACACTTGCTCCGTCTATCGTTGGGGCGTCGATCGCCGTACTGGACATGCTCAGCGAAACAACGGAATTGCGCGATAAGCTGGAACGGAATACCACCTATTTCCGCGAAAAAATGACGGCTGCCGGTTTCGACATCAAGCCGGGAGTACACCCCATTGTGCCGATTATGCTGTATGATGCCAAACTGGCCCAGATATTCGCCGAAAAATTGCTGGAAGAAGGGATCTATGTGATCGGATTCTATTTTCCGGTAGTTGCAAAAGGCCAAGCCCGTATCCGGGTACAACTTTCAGCTGCCCACGAACAGGGGCATCTCGATAAAGCCATTGCGGCATTCACCAAAGTGGGCAGGGAATTAGGTGTATTGAACTGATGCCAACCATCGAAACCGTTTTTTCCCCTGCCCTGATCCAACACCATGCGCTGGAAAACAGGAGTGTGGTAATAATCGACGTATTACGGGCTACCAGTTCTATATGTTACGCACTTTTCGAAGGAGCCCGCTCCCTGATGCCCGTTTCCACTCCCGAAGACTGCCTCCGCTACCGTACCCTCGGTTGCTTGTGTGCCGCTGAAAGGAACGGATTAAAACTCGATGGATTTGATATGGGCAATTCGCCGCTGGAATTCAGCAGAGACCTGGTTCAAGGCCGCGACATCGCTATAACTACTACGAATGGAACCTATGCTTTGCTCGAGTCGCGCAGTGCTAACCGCATCTTTATCGGCTCCTTTCTGAATCTCGACCTGCTTGCTCATTATTTGATGATGGAAAATCAGGATATAACGCTTGTTTGTGCCGGATGGAAAAACAAGGTCAATCTGGAAGACAGTCTTTTTGCCGGCGCCCTGGCAAGCAAATTAAATGACTTTGAGATCCGTTGTGATTCAACACTGATGGCTATTGAACTTTGGGAAAACTCAAAAGACCGCTTGTACGAGGTCGTTGACCGCTCTTCACATGCCCGGCGATTCAAGCGCCTGGGAGTCGATGATCTGCCGGTTTGTCTGGATCTGAACCGCTGTCCTGTCGTTCCGGAATACCTTGGCGACAGAATTGTAGCTGTATAAGCAGGACTTAGTTATTTGAGGATTATTCCCCTAACTTTGCAGCGCAATATTAAAGCAAGACCATGATCGCGAACGCACTATTTTTAATCGCATTCCCCAGTGGAGGAGAACTGATCCTCATTATTGCTGTGGTGGTATTGATTTTCGGTGGCAAAAAAATCCCGGAACTGATGCGCGGAGTCGGTCAGGGTATCCGTGAGTTTAATGATGCCAAAACCAATGTGAAAAAAGAGATCGAAAAAGGCATGAACGACAAGCCTGAAAAATCTGCTTCACCTGAAAAATCCGAAGAAAGCAAGACCGCAAGCAATTAATCCATTGGAAGCTTATTCTAGGTACTCAACCTACCGATCGAATCTGATCGATGGGACAACAACCTGTGTTGCCACGGTTCAGGAATTTCTGAAACGTGCAGAGGAAAAAAAACACCTCAATGCCTTCCTGGAACTATGGCCTGAAGAGGCGCTCCAAAGGGCAAAAGAGATCGATGCGCAGATCCAGTCAGGAAATGCAGGCAAACTGGCCGGGATGGTCATTGCCCTGAAAGACAATATTTGTTATGCCGGTCACCGGGTTTCGAATTCATCCAAAATTTTACTCGGTTTTGAATCCCTTTATTCATCAACCGTTACCGAACGCCTCCTTGCTGAAGGGGTGATCTTTATTGGCCGCACCAATTGCGATGAATTTGCCATGGGTGCATCAAACGAAAACTCGGCTTACGGACCTGTGTTGAATGCCGATGATGAACAACGTGTACCTGGTGGTTCTTCGGGTGGTTCAGCCGTTGCTGTACAAGCCGGACTTTGTCACGCGGCGCTGGGCTCCGATACGGGGGGTTCCATTCGCCAGCCGGCCTCTTTTACTGGCACGGTGGGTTTTAAGCCTACTTATGGCACCATCTCCCGCCACGGTTTGTTAGCCTATGCATCTTCTTTTGATCAGATCGGCCCCATCACAAGAAGTGTGGAAGATACGGCTCTCTTGTGTTCCGTAATGGCAGGGCCTGATGCCTATGATGCCACCATGATCCAAAAACCGGCACCTGATTTTGCCCTGACCAGTCCGGGAAAGAAAAAAATTGCCTACCTCCGGGAATGTATCGAAGGAGAAGGTATCAGTCCGGAGATCGTTACCGGAATGAAAAAACTTATCGCCAACCTGCAGGCGCAGGGTCATCAGGTGGAAGAGGTCAGCTTTCCTTATATCGACTACCTCGTGCCCTGTTATTATGTGCTGACAACTGCCGAGGCTTCTTCAAACCTTGCCCGTTATCAGGGTTTGCATTATGGATACAGGAGTGCCAATGCCACCGACCTGGAATCCAGCTTTAAAAAATCGCGCTCCGAAGGCTTTGGACCCGAGGTGAAACGCCGGATCATGCTGGGAACCTTCGTGCTCTCCGAAGGGTTTTATGATGCCTATTATACCAAAGCACAGAAGGTGCGTCGTTTTATCACCAATAAAACGGAAGATATCCTGAAAAACTTTGACTTTATCCTGATGCCAACCACCCCGACACCGGCATTTAAAATCGGGGAAAAAGCCAATAATCCTGTGGCCATGTACCTGGCGGATATCTTTACTGTTCAGGCGAATATCACCGGAATGCCGGCGATCTCTATCCCGGGACCAACTAAAATTGGCGGGCTAAGTTGGGGAATTCAATTAATGGCGGCTAGGAGGAACGATGTGGAATTGCTATCTTTTGCACATTCTTTGCAAGAAAGCACTGCCACCCATGAAGCCTAAACTGATCCTCCTGTTTTTTGTCCTGATACCTTTGCTGGGAACGGCTCAGGACAGCCTGACCCAACGTGTACTCAAAGAATATTCTAATCCCTTGCGGCTCAACTGGGATAAATCCGTCAAAACCGCCATCCACGATGCCACTGTGCATCGTAAAGCACGGACCGAAGACGCTTTCGGAAAAGCAGCTTACTTTTTTCCCATTTTTGATTCCCTCTTTAAAAAGGCAAACCTGCCAACCGACCTGAGTTATTATGCCCTGGCAAGTTCGGGCATGCAGTTCGATTATTTTGATACGCTCGACGGTGCCCGGGGCATCTGGCATTTTAACTATACACAGGCTCGTTTGTTCGACCTGAAGATCACTTCCTATATTGATGAACGTTTGGACCCGATCCTGGCCACCCATGCATTTATCCGGGCCATTAAAGAATACCATAAGATCTATCAGAATTGGGAATTGGCCCTGGCGGCCTTTATTTCCACAGCTCCCGACCTCAATAAAGCTATCCATTACCACGGAGATACTGCCAATTATTGGGTGGTTCGCGAAGACCTGAATCCCAATGCCTCCACCATCATAGCCCGAACTTTCGCTGTGGCACTCGTGCACCGGGATCTGCCGGGCTACGGACTAAAACCAAAAACCTTTAATGCGCCAAAATCTGCTGTTCGTATCTATATCAGCGAGTGGTATTCCATGGAGCTGTTGGCCACCAAATCGAAAGTTCCCTCCCAGACCCTGGCGTTTTTAAATCCTTCCTATAAAAGGCATATTATCCCTGATCTAAAGGACAGTTTCCTGCTTTATTTGCCAGCCGCTTTGAAAGATTCTATCGACTGGGTTAAACGTATCCGTTTTTCGCCCTATGATGCAGAATATTATGATGAAGATGATGGACAGGTTCATGGCAAGGTAACCATCGATACACTAGAGCACACTGTTAAAGACGGAGAAACCCTTCAAAGCATTGCGACCATCTATCTGGTGAAAGTCGAAGAGATACAGGAATGGAATACCCTGGACGGTGAAGAGGTGATCGCTAATCAAAAACTGATCATCCTGAAAGAAGTTAAACCCCCGGCACCCAAACCTAAACCTGCCCCGACCTACCGCATCCATACCGTTCGCAGCGGCGATACCCTTTCTGGTATTGCAGCCAAATACCGTTGTTCGGTGAACGATATTAAAAAATGGAACAATCTTCGCTCCACTGTGATCCGGCCGGGACAGAGGCTGAAGATTAATAAATGATTTTTTTAATTTAGTGCTATCAACTTTGAATGATATGAAAAACCTTCTCATACTCCTCGTTTTTGTTTTACCCGCAACAACGGCCTTCGCGCAAAAGAAAAACACCGATACGCTGATCGTTAAAACGACCATCCATTGCGACCACTGCAAAGAATGCGAATCCTGCCAGCCACGGATCGAAAACAAACTGTCTTATGTGAAAGGAATAGTGGACTATCAGGTAAATACAGAAAATCAAACGATCCTTGTCATCTATAAACCAAAGAAAACCAACCCTGAGGCCATACGAAAAGCCATCGCCTCCAGTGGTTTTGATGCCGACGAGGTAAAAGCAGATCCAAAAGCGGTTGAAAAGCTGGATGGTTGCTGCAAACCGAAATAAAAAAGGCGCCCGAAGACGCCTTTCCTGAAAATTTTATTGTTTGAATTAATTCGCTTTGCGGAAGGTGCGGCTGTAAACTTCGCCATTTTCGCTGATGCGAATGATATATAAACCGTTTGGCAGATCGCTCAGGTCCATGCTGCTATGTTCGCCTTCATGGCTGAAACTCCGCATTTTTTTGCCCAAGACATCAAGGATCTCAACTTCAACGATACCGCTACTTTCGAAATCCAGATGAAGCTGACCTTGAGTCGGATTAGGATATACCTTTACTGATTTGTCATTGCCGACCTTCGCGGAATATAAACCCCAGGTACTGGCAAAATAGTTGATGGTGTCAGCATTAGCCGTATCATTTCCCGACCAGACAGCGATTTGAATATGTCCGTTTCCTATCGTATTATTCAAATAAAAATGAGGGTCGAGTACAGATGAATCGCCCTGCAGAATAACTAGGGTATTGGTATTAACCATCGGTGTCCAACAAGTTACATTATCGCATATCGATGCCTCCCAGTTGCTTTGCAAATTATTGGTGATTCGCTTCCAGGTGAAATTGGAATCAGCAGCGCTTTTGTTGACAATAAAACCGTGCAAAACCAGCTCAAATTCTTCCGAAGATCCTGTTACCGTATTCGAATCAGGATATGTGTAAAACGATTGCGCCTGGGCAGCAAGTCCGAGGATAAGAGATAAAGAGAGAGTAAGTATTTTTTTCATATACATGTAAATACAGCATTAAACTACAAAGGTAAACGATTTGTGGGTACAAGGGCCGTACCAATTCGTTAAACGTAGGCTTCGATTCTGTTACCTTTCCTGATCATGAACTTCTTTCAGGCTGATATCCAGCGCTTTAACAGAATGCGTCAGGGCACCTACCGAAATAAAATCCACTCCTGTTTCGGCATAAGCACGAATGGTGCTTTCTGTGATCCCTCCCGAGGCTTCGGTTTCTACCCGGTGATCGATAAAAGCAACCGCTTCCTTTAATGCATCCACGTCAAAATTATCGAGCATGATGCGGTCAACCTTGCCAGTATTGAGGGCTTCTTTTACTTCATCCAGGTTCCGTGTTTCCACTTCGACCTTGAGGTTTAAGCCTTTTTCTTTCAGGTACAGTGCCGTACGATTCACTGCAGCGCTTATCCCTCCGGCATAATCGTTATGATTGTCCTTCAGCATGATCATGTCGTAAAGCCCGATCCGGTGATTTTCGCCACCCCCAACACGAACCGCCCACTTTTCAAGGAGACGTAGTCCCGGGGTTGTTTTTCGGGTATCCAAAAGGCGACATCCCGTCCCCTTGATCAATTCATTCAATTGCCGGGTTCGGGTAGCGATCCCACTGAGCCGTTGAGCCAGGTTAAGCACCAGTCTTTCTGTACGGAGTATGGAATGCACGGAGCCACTCACGCGAAGGGCAATATCTCCGGGTTTCACCGGACTTCCATCGCCGATCAAAATTTCACATTTTAGCTCCGGATCGGACAAGCGAAAAACCAGCTCACTTAACTCAACACCAGCCAAAACACCGGCTTCTTTGATGATCATCTGTGCGCTGCCACGGGTCCCGGCCGGAATTGCGGCTAAGGACGAATGGTCGCCATCGCCAATATCTTCGGCAAGTGCACGGTGTATAAATTCATGTATTTCGGGGTTCTGAAAAAGGCTGGCGTCTATCACGGCAGCAAATATCAGGATTTTTCGAACTTCAATTCCCGAATGCGCATATTCGCTCCTTCGCCTTCCATATAAATGGTCAAACGATACGAAACACCGGCTTTGTTCAGGTAATTGGCAATTACAAATCCTTGTTTTCCTTCCGGTCCGCGGTGTTTGATCTGTACTTTTTCGGCCGGATTGGCTTGAATAAATTCACTGAGACCTTTTTTGACTTCTTCCTTGTTTTTGAAAAAAACACGGCCATCGGGCAACTGCAATTCTATTTTCGGAGCGAAGTACGTTTCGAGTTTAACCACGTCGCCCGACTGCAAAGCAGCCACCACCTGATCGAATACATCGGCCCGGCTTTCCGATATCGGGACCAGAAAAAAGAGGGAGAGAGAAAGGTTTTTTAGGAGTTTCATGGAGGATAATAGTTGGTTTCATGTAAATTTAGCAAATTCTAATCCATAAAACACAAATGGCCGCACCCCTAAGACTACTGAGTTCCGAAAACAGCCTGGTTAATGAGTTTATGCGCGATTTGCGTGACGAAAATATCCAAAAAGACCGACTTCGTTTCAGGAAAAATATTCAACGTGTTGGAGAAATCCTGGCTTATGAGATCAGCAAAACGCTTCCTTATTCTGAAGATGAAGTAAAAACCTCCTTAGGCGTTAAAAAAACAAAAACCTTTAGCGAACAACCTGTTATCTGTTCCGTATTGCGAGCCGGCATTCCGTTCCAGCTGGGCCTTCTCGAATTTTTCGACCGGGCTGATGCCGCGTTCATTTCTGCTTACAGGGAGCATAAGAGCGCAAAAGAATTTGAAATTGTCGTTCAATACATGGCTACCCCTGATCTGAATGGAAAGATCCTGATCCTGGCCGACCCCATGGTGGCTACCGGCAGAAGCCTTGTTTCCACTTACCAAGCCTTGTTAAAAAACGGAACGCCCAAACGGGTCATTATAGCCAGCCTGATCGGTTGTGATGCAGGTGTGGCCTATATCCGTAAGGAACTTCCCGACGCCGATATTTTTATGGCCGATTGCGATGCCGGGCTGAACGACCATTCCTATATCGTTCCGGGACTCGGCGATGCGGGAGACCTGGCTTTTGGGGAGAAGCTGTGAATTAATGGGTCATTTTGTGCCTGGCTAATTTTTGCACTTTAGCCGCTACCTTTGCCGGGTGAAAGAAAATTTGCGCCACCTTTTTTTTGATCTGGACCATACCCTTTGGGATTTCGAAACCAATTCAAAAGAAACCCTGGCCGAACTTTTTGATGAACACCGGCTTCATCGATTCGAACTTTTCGACTTTGCAGGCTTTATGGATGTGTACTCCCATGTAAACCGGGGATTATGGGACCAATACAACCGGGGAGAAATAAGCAAAGAAATGCTCCGCGAACGCCGTTTTCGTGAAACATTTGAAAAACTCGGATTGGAAAATCAACACCATCCCGAACAGTTTTCTGACCATTACATTTCCCGTTGTACCGAAAAACCGGC
>DQHT01000066.1 GCA_003531115.1 Bacteroidota bacterium
CAGGACAGGCTGTTCAAAACATGAATATCCTGTTTGGCCTGGAAGAAACCAAAGGACTAAACCTGATTCCGTTAAATCCTTAATCTATAAATCGTAAAAAGATGATTAAAAATATAACAAACGTAAGAGGCATAACATGTTGGGGAGCGCATTCAGGTGTTAAATCCATGAAAAGGGATTTAGCCATTATTTTCTCAAAAGTGCCTGCAAGTGCCGCCGCTGTGTTTACGCAAAACGCGGTTGTGGCAGCACCGATAACGGTAACAAAAAAACATATTGCAAACGGCATAGCACAGGCCATTGTCGTAAATGCCGGAAATGCCAATGCAGCCACCGGAAAACAAGGCATGGAAGGTGCCGAAGCCATGTCGCAATGCCTTGCTGATGAACTGAAAATTGATAACGAACTGGTACTCGTAGCCTCTACAGGTATTATTGGAGTTAAATTCCCCACTACTGAAATAGTAAACGGAATCCGGGAAAATGTAAAAAACCTGACGAGTAGATCGAATGCAGGATCCTTTGCCGCCAATGCTATTTTAACCACCGATACCTTTGCCAAAGAAGGTTTTGTGGAATTTGAAGTTGATGGCAGGGTAATCAATATGGGCGGGATCGCCAAAGGTTCGGGTATGATCCATCCCAATATGGCTACCATGTTAGCGTTTATTGTGACGGATATTGCTATTGACCCCGGGCTTCTGAAAATAGCAGTAAAAGAAATAGTAGACAAGACGTTCAATATGATTACCGTTGATGGTGACACATCGACCAATGATATGGTGATTGTGTTGGCAAACGGTTTGGCTCAGAATGAAATGATCAAATCGAAAAAAGACGCCGCTTATGCCATTTTCGAAAAACATCTGGAAGAAATGATGGTGCATCTGGCCCAGCTTATTGTTTCAGACGGGGAAGGGGCCTCAAAGTTCATCGAATATGAAATTGTGAATGCACCAAACGAAGCATATGCCAGACAAATGATTCGGAAGATTTCCGATTCCTCCCTGGTTAAAACGGCTATGTTTGGTCGCGATCCCAACTGGGGAAGGATCATAAGTGCGGCCGGTAATGCGGGACTACCTTTTGACTATGAAAAAGTTGACCTGTATATTGGTACTGAGCAAAAATCCATTCAAGTACTTGAACGAGGTACACCATTGGAATTCGACACCAACTACATCAAAAAATTGCTGAGAGAATCCCACCTGAAAATTGTGTTGGATCTCCACAATGGCAAAGCTAAATCAAAAGGCTGGGGTACAGATCTAACAACAGATTATGTATTGTTCAATTCTGTTTATACGACCTGATAGCTTAATCAGTTCCTCTTTGCCACCTGTATTCACCATTCATTCACCCAACACTACCATTCGCGAATTTTATTCCGGATAAGCACACAGTTCCTCTACCTTTGATTTAGGTGAGTACAGAACTGAGGGCACTAATTGTTGATGATGAAGAACGGGCCAGGGATCTCCTTCAGCGCTTGCTGGAAAAATATGGCAGCAACATTCGCGTAGTGGACACTGCCGGCTCGGTAAAAGAGGCCAGGGAAATACTCGAAAATACCACTATCGATGTCCTTTTTCTGGACATTTCCATGCCAAATGAAAATGGCTTCGATCTGCTGGAAAGTCTCGATGCTTCACGCTACCTCTTTGTTTTTGTGACTGCCTACGATCAATATGCACTACGTGCCCTCAAAGCAAGTGCGGTCGACTACATCCAAAAGCCTGTTGACCCTGAGGAACTGAGCCTTGCCGTGGAGAAGTTGCACCACCTTAAAAAACTCCGGACCTCAGCCACTCTCACCCAAACCGATTATGTTCAAACTCTGCAAAGCCTGATGATGAACGTAGCCGGAAAAGGCAGTGTGAGGAGACTTTGTTTGCCGGGTATGCAGGGCTTTTCTATCGTTGATACCAAAGACATACTCTACCTGGAAGCAGACACCAATTACACTGTTTTCCATTTGACCAACCTTAAAAAAATTGTCGTTTCCAGATCCATCAAAGAGTATGAGGAAGTACTCGATCCCGTTGTTTTTTTCCGGGTCCATAAATCGAGCATTATCAACCTGAAATACCTGCACGAGTTTTCACGCGTTGATGGCTATTATGCCGTGATGCAGGATGGAAGTTCCATTGCGGTTTCCCGAAGAAAACTCCACGAGTTTATCTTAGCCGTCGAGGCCTTTAACCATTTGCCCCGAACAGAATGAGGGCTTTTCTTTGTCTGCTGCTTTGCCTGCTAAGTTTCGGTGCTGTATCCGGACAATCTTCCCTATACCGTCACTACACCGTTAAGGATGGCCTGCCCGGGGCTACCGTTTATGGAATTTTACAGGATTCGAAAGGATACATGTGGTTTGGATCTGAGAATGGTGTTACACGTTTTGATGGAAAAACGTTCATAACCTATACCCTTAGAGACGGTTTAACGGATAATACGGTATTGAACCTTTACGAAGACAGAAAAGGCAGAATTTGGATGTTGACACTGAACGGCCAGTTGTGTTATTATTTGAATAACCGGTTTTTCAATCCCTCAAATGATACCTTGCTTGCCCGTTTGCCTCCCTCCGGTTATTATTCCATACCCGAAGAAGACAGAAAAGGTAATCTCTATTTTACATCCTCTTCTTCAGTTACCTTTATTATCACCGCTGAAAGCATCGTTGATAAAAGTGAAAATTTCGCGGCACTGGTTAACCAAAAAAAAACAGACAGCTTCGCGGTTATCAATGCCATTGGAGATTATGAGCATTTGCTTCTGAGTGCCTATGGACATAGCTTCCTGAAGCATCAGGATTCCACACGCCATTTTCTGCATAAACAGTCAATTTATGAATATGGCTCTTCAATCGCTGCTATTTTCAATGATAACCGGCTCCCCACATTAAAAATCAACCGCTTTCTGACAATCGGGGAGGATTTCTGGGTTTGTTCAGTAAATGGCGCCGTTCAGGTGGCCGGTTTTAAAACGGCAAGGCCCATTATGCGTACCTACCTCGAGGGTATTCGGGTAAATTTGGTATACCGCGACAGGGAGGGAAACCTCTGGTTTTCTACTGAAGGGGATGGGCTATATCTTTGTTCAGCCCATCTCAGGCCTGGTGAGCATATTATTCCCGGCTATGAAAATAGCAGCGGCAATATCAGGGTACTGCATCTGGATAATCAGGGCAGGATCTGGGCCGGAGGCGAAAAAAACCAGGTTTTCTATATCGATATCATGGGATGTAGACAAGTATTCCTCAAAGGTGATATTTCAAACGTGTCGGCGATTTATGATATCATCAGTGACAAAAAGAATGCTGTCTATATCGTGTCGAATGACCGTTTTATCAGGATTGACCCATTCACCCAATATCAGCAAAATCTGGTTGTGAGTAGTAGTAACAGGCAATTACTGGCCTCGGTAAACTTAAAATCTCTATGTATCGGACCTGAAGAGAGTATAATCGCCTTTAATCCTTTTGGATTTATCATTTATGAGCCGGGAACCGCTCTGGCACTTCAGGGTTTCCTGAAATCGAAAAAGCCTGCTGGTAATCAGCGCATTTTTACCGGTCATTATACCAAAAACGGAATTTTCTGGGTGGCCAATAATAACGGCCTGAATAGGTTTTCGGATGACACCCTTATTCCTTTCGGGTCGGATTCCATACCCTTAAATGAACCCATTTCGAGGATGATTGAAATGATGGACGGAAAACTTATTATCGCAACCCGAAGCAAGGGACTTTATCTTATTGAAGGGAATAAGATCGTGCAGATGTTTTCTGTGGCTGATGGACTTGCCTCGGATATTTGTAACCGCATCAGCATGAGCGGAAATAAAATTCTGGTCGCCACCGCCCGGGGTGTTAGCCTGCTCAGTTACGACGGCAAACTACACCCGGTCAGAAATTACACGACGAAGGATGGGCTCCTTTCAAATGAAGTAAACGACGTGATTTCCAAAAACGATACGCTATATATTGCCAGTGCTGAAGGTTTAAGCGTGGTAGCTGAAATTTCCAGTGAAAGGTCTGAGGCTCCTCCAATATATATAACCCGAATTTTATATGGTGAAGAGAACATCGGCCCATTTAAAACCGTTCTGAGCTACCTGAACAAATACTTGCAGTTCCATTTTGTAGCCATCACCTATCAGCAGCCGGAGGCCATCGAATACCGCTACCGTCTGAGCGGAACGGATAATACCTGGCAGATCAATAAAAGTGGTATAGTCGATTACCCGGGCCTTAAACCCGGCAATTATACTTTTGAAGTTCAGGCAAAAAAGTACAATAGCGATTGGAGCAAAATTGAAAGATTCAGCTTCAGTATTCAGGCTCCATTCTGGATGGAATCCTGGTTTTACGCAATTTGCATGGGAGTTTTTCTGGCATTGGCATTTGTTTTTATTTCTCATTTATTAAGAAGAGACCGACTCAGGAAATTCCGTAAGCTGGGTGTTCAGAACAGAATGATCCAACTTGAACAACAGGCCCTGAGCGCGCTTATGAACCCCCATTTTATTTTTAACGCTCTGAATTCCATCCAGCATTATCTGCATGAAAATGATACCCTGGCAGCGAATAAGTATTTGTCTCTTTTTGCCCGTCTCACCCGTAAGAATATGGAGGCTGTTATGAAAGCGGAGATTAACCTTGAAGATGAACTGGAACGATTGGAACTTTACCTCAACTTCGAAAAACTTCGCTTCGGGAGCAAGCTGAATTATCAGATCCTCATACCGGACAATCTTGATATGGATGAATTTATGATCCCTCCCATGGTATTACAACCCTTCATTGAAAATGCCATCTGGCATGGACTCATGCCGAAAAATGAGGGAGGAAATATCCGGGTTATCATACAAAAAGGTGTCGTTTCAACCTATACCATTGAAATCATTGATGATGGAATTGGTATTGAAGTAAGCAGGGAGCTCAAGCAAAATAAGGGACTCACGCATACCAGCCTGGGTATGCAAATGACTTTCGAAAGGCTGGAACTTTGGGCGAAACAAAAGGGGAAAAGCGTGCAAATTGAAATGGAACAGCTTTCTGATGAAAAAGGAAATAGTTTGGGCACCCGGGTCTATCTTCAACTTCCCTTTGGATGACTTTAACCCTTTATCCTGAATTAATTACCTTTTAAGAAGTATTCCATACCGTTAAATTACTCCTTCATAATCAGCGGGTTTTGTTTTCTAATCTTGATAGGATTAAATCACAGAATCATGCGTGTCATTAACAACCAGCATTTCCCCCTTCTCTGCTCACTGATGCTTTTCGTTGCACTCTTCAGCACCAAAAATGCCCATGCCCAATCACTCACCAAGGGAATGGACGCAGTTGTTACCCTCTTTGGCCCACGTCTGTCGGACAGGGTTGCCGACATAAAAGTGGTCGGCGACCAGAATTCGGCACCTAACAACAGCAATTGGGTGCAGCCTTTTAATCCTTTACTCACGAACTGGACAGCAGCTAATCTGGGACAGATCTACGGGACTGCCATCGACGATGCCGGTAATGTCTACTTTGCCAGCACAGCCATGTATATCAACTGGGACCCCCAACGACTTGCGAAACCAAGCTGTACACCCTCTCCTGCCGGTGGGTTCGGATACCATACTTCGGGTGGTCCCGCAGGAATTTATAAGGCTTCCGCAGGAACTTTAAACACGATAACTCCGCTCACAACTACGATTCCCAATACAGGATACGGCATTGGTAACATCGCCTATGCCAAAGGTCCGATCGACAGGCTTTATGCATCCAACCTCGAAGATGGAAAAATCTATTGTATCCACCCCGTAACCGGGGTCGTTATGGGCGTGTTCGACCCCTTTGCTCCTGATCCCGGAACCTCAGGGATAGCTCCATATGGAGAAAGGATCTTCGGACTCGCCGTAAATTATGAAACCGATGGAACCAGGCTATACTATGCGGTTCTTATCAACCAAACTACAACCGAAATATGGTCAGTAGGACTTGGCGCCGGCGGAACTTTCACTGCAGGTGACAATACCTTGGAAATCCTGGTGCCTCTGGCTCACCCTACTATGTATACTTACGTCGCCGACCTGGCATTTTCGTTCAGAGGAGAGTTATTGGTGGGAGAAAAAGGAGAGCCACATGCAGCCAATGTATACCAGTATTTTGGTAAGCACGGTGCCTGGAGCCTGCCTCAGAAACTTTATATGAGTGCCTATGAGAATGCGAATGCTAAAAATGCCAATAGTGGTGGTGGTGTAGATTATGGCTATTCGAGGGATGATAAAGATACTACAAAATTTTATTGCGATACGCTCATTTGGACCCAGTCGAATGCCATTAAAGAACCCGGGGCTTTTCCTTTTTTAGCCTATGGATTGTTGAGTCATCCTTTGGGAGGCTATTCAAACAATGCTACTTATTTGAGTGAAGCTTTTATCGTTAACCTGAAAGGCGACGTTTCATTAAATGGTGTCACATCGAAATCCTCTTTTGGCGATGTAGAATGTTTCGATTGGACTTGTGATCCTCAACAAACGGATATCTGCGGAAAGGTCAATGCAAGGCTCGTAGCCAGTCCTGTTGGGAATTGTTGCTACAATATTGAACTCTTGAATACTTACCGACCGGACTATTTTCGGAGTATCAGCATCACCTCAACTGCTTTCAATATTTCAAATATCAGCGTAGACCCGGCCAACCATTGGGCAAACATTACCTATACCTCACCCACTGAAGTCATTTTTACACGGCGACTAGGGTATTATGATGGTTTACCTTTGGACAGCTCAGGTGACTATCAGGTATTAGGCAGTGTATGTTTTACAGGTAGCGGGTCAGATATCCTTACCATTAATTTTATCGGAAACCTGCCACAATCGGATACCGTTTGTCGCAAAATCCTGCCGGTTGCCGGTTGCGTTGAGCCTGTCGATACCAACTGTGTCAGCGTACTTGATCTCGAAACGGATTGTATAGATGGAGAATCGATCATGCGGTTCAGAATTAAAAACAATTCATCGTTCACCATCCGCGGGATCACCATACATGCGCTAACACCGGGAATTGCTCCTGCGGTCAAATTTTTGCCGGTTGCCGATATATTACCCGGACAGACCTCACCTATCCTGGAACGCATCCTGGTTATTACCGGAACAGATTCCATCGCCTGCTTTTTCTTCTCAGCCTGCGATCAAAATACCACCCCGGCAACAGCCGGTCCTTATCCTTTCTGGTGCTGTATGGATAGCATTCCCTATTGTGTGAATGTTCCACGATGCGATGCCTGCGAATCGATCTCTTTTACCGCCACCCAAAGCGACCCGGCTAAATGTTGTTACAGCATTAGTATGTCGCATGCGTTTAACCAGACCAATATAGAATTCCTTGAGTTTGAAGGTTTAGGAGGCACCCAGTTCGCCCTCTTTACAGGCTGGAACATCATTCCACCGGTAGCAAGCAATAAGGTCAGGATAAAGGCTCCTGGTGGAGGCTTGGCTCCAGGNNGGGATGCGAATTGGTGGAACCTACCTGTGCCACCATTGTAAACGACTCCCTCTATTGCGATGGAAACAAAACCAAATTCACCTTCTTCGTTAAAAATAACAGTCCTTTTGTCATCCATCAATTCGACCTTCGAACAGCAGGTGGCTTTATCCTGGACAAGGATTTCATTCAACCCACCCCCCCCATACCAAAAGGAGGAACAGGTGGCCCTTACACAGTAACCCTTGATTCAATCGATGAAAATCTGGATCAATTCTGTGTATACCTCTCTGCACATAATAGTGTCTACGATCCGGAAAAAGATCTGTACGCTACAGAATGCTGCACAGATTCGGCTGCAACACTTTGTCTGCCGATGCCAAATTGTGACGTATGCGAGACCGACACCTGCTGCGGATTTGCGAGTCTGATCATACCGAACGGAATCACACCAAACGGCGACGGACTTAACGATAAACTTATCATCCCTAATTCCGACTGCTGTGCCTATATCTCGCTGGTAGTTTATAACCGATGGGGCAATGTGGTGTTCGAATCCAATGATTATAAGAATGATTGGGAAGGGATGAACCAAAACGGCGACAAGCTTGCACAGGGAACCTATTTTATTCTCTATACCCTTCCTGGAGGAGCTCAACAAGGCCAATACATTGATATCCGGTATTAATTCCATCAAAACGATCTCAAAATGAAAGCACTATTAACAAGCATCGCCCTCTGTTTTGCGCTTGCCTCCTGGTCACAACAGGAGTCGCAATACACCCAGAATCAGTTTAACAGCAATTTACAGATCAACCCTGCTTATGCCGGGGCGAATGAAAGCTCCAGCCTGAGTATGAGGTACCGAAAACAATGGACCGGTTTTTCCGGTTCACCGGGCACCTTCGCTTTTAATGGGGAAACGAAAGTCAACAAACGAAACCTGGCTACGGGCATCAGTTTTATCCGGGATGAAATTGGCATCCTACAAAGCACATCCATCGACCTGAGTCTGGCCGTGCATATCCGGTTGACNNGAAAAAAGTAAACTGGCGGTAGGACTTAAAGGCGGGGCCTATTTTCTGAATTCAAACTTTTCGAAACTCCGGAATGTGGACCTCACCGACCCGCTCTATGCCGACAACAAACGCACCGTGCCTTATGTTGGCCTGGGTCTGCTTTATTATACCGAAAAGCTGTATGCCGGATTTTCTGTACCCAGGATGGTTTCTTTTGAAAAAACATCCGTCCAGAGTAAGGTGAATATGCCCCATTATTATCTCTATGGAGGCTATAGAATAACGCTAAACGAGGAATTAGAACTTCGTCCGGCCATTTTGGGTAAGTACGAAGTTTCAGGCCCCTTTGAAATGGACTTTGCCCTGGCGGTATGGTATAAAAATGCTTTTGCCATAGGGATGTCGTACCGCACGTCTGATGCAGTCAATCTGTTGGTTAAAGCCCGTGTGGGTCAGTTGCATCTGGGCTATTCGTACGACATGACTGTAAGCCGCCTGCGNNACCTTCAATACCGGGTCGCATGAGATTTTTTTAGGGTTCGAATTCGGCAAAAAAGGCAATCCAAACCGGAATCAGAATAACAGGTATTTTTAATCGCACACCATGAAAAGATTATTTTGTATCCTGTTTTGCTTCTGCTGTTTAGGACTTAACGCACAGAAAAAAAATGCTGATGAACACTTCAGGTTGTACCGGTACAGCGAAGCTATTCCGCTTTATAAGGAGTATCTGCAAAAAAAACCCAAAGATTATGAAGCTTCAAAAAGTCTATTGTTGGCTTATAAATACACCAATAATATTCAGGGAGCGATAGAAATTGCGCGTAACATTCTCAAGCTGGAAGAAACAGTTGCCGAAGACTGGTATGATATGGTGCAATTATTACGCATCAGCGGCAATCTGGCAGAAGCACGGCT
>DQHT01000118.1 GCA_003531115.1 Bacteroidota bacterium
ATAAGCAGGGTTCCTCCGGCAGGAACGGTGATGGTCCTTTCTCCGTTTATCAATATTTTCACATCGCCCTGCTGAACAAGTTTTTTTGCTGCTATCTGCAGCATAACAACCAGAAGCAAAATTACCAGTGTAAATACCGCAGCGCTGGCAATGACGATGGCTAGGTTAATCTCAAGTAATACCATGATCTATAAATCCTTATATACTAAAGCCCATAAAACTTAAAAAGCCGAAGGACATCAGTCCAACGATAATAAAGGTGATTCCCAAACCTCTTAATGGTGCAGGAACATTGGAATATTTGAGTTTCTCACGAATGGCAGCCAGCGCCACAACAGCGAGGAACCAGCCAACTCCTGAACCCAGTCCGAATGCAGTCGCATCTCCCAAACTGTAAGGGCGTCCCACCATAAAGAGTACACCACCCAGGATCGAACAGTTTACAGCGATCAGAGGGAGAAAAATTCCGAGCGCTGCATAAAGTGCTGGCGAGAATTTTTCGATGATCATTTCAATAAGCTGAACAAACGCGGCAATAACGGAGATATAGATGATCAATCCGATAAAACTCAGGTCGACAGTTGCAAGGGCTGTAATGCCGGTCCACGACATTGCTCCTGCTTTCAAGAAGTAATTGTATACCAACCAGTTCAAAGGAACTGTGATGGAGAGAACAAAGGTTACTGCAGCACCCAGACCAATGGCCGTTTTCACTTTTTTAGATACGGCGAGGTAAGAGCACATACCCAAAAAGTAGGCAAAGATCATGTTGTCGATAAAAATCGCGCGAATAAAGATGTTAAAAAGACTTTCCATTTTTTTTCCTCCCGATTAATTATTCTGATTCAACCATTCCGTTACGTGCACGTTGTGCCCAGATAACGAGTCCGATAACAATGGCCGCCCCTGCCGGGATCACCATAACACCATTTCCAATATAGTTAATGCCCAATGCATCAAAGACCTTATATCCATAAACAGAGCCGGAGCCAATTAGTTCTCTGAAAAAGGCAACGACCATTAATATGGCTCCATACCCTAAACCATTTCCTATTCCGTCGAGCAAAGAAGGCCACGGTTTGTTCGCCATGGCAAAAGCTTCCAGGCGCCCCATGATGATACAATTGGTTACGATAAGACCAACAAATACAGAAAGCTGTTTAGACATTTCGTATGCATAGGCCTTAAGCACCTGATCCACAATAATTACAAAGGTGGAAACCACGGCAAGCTGAACGATAATACGCACCCTGGAAGGGATCACATTGCGCATTATTGATATGAGTAAATTGGACATCATGGTCACAAAAATTACTCCCATCGACATGTAAAAGGCGGGTTCCATTTGAACGGTAACAGCCAAAGCCGAACAGATACCTAAAACCTGAACAGTGATCGGGTTGTTATTGTCGAGTGGATCGCTCAGCAGTTGTCTTTCCTTTTTGCCGAAAAGCGGTTGTGCCGGCGCTGATTTTTTTTCTTCTCCTGTTGTTGACATGATCAATCCTTAGTTTGAAGTGGCTTTAGTATTTGCCATTTGTTGTTTGAAATAATTATCGTAGGCTTTCAGGTATGCATTAAGCATATTATTTATCCCTTTGCCTGTCAGGGTTGAACCCGACATACCGTCTACCTGATGGGGTTTGTCTTTGAAGGCATTGATACTCTTTTCTCCTCCTCCATTTTCACCTTTCATCATCGTAACAGAAACCAATTTTCCTGATTCGTCATAGATCGATTTTCCGGCATAGCGGGATTGAATTTCATCGGTCGTGATCCGTGCGCCCAGGCCGGGAGTTTCACCCTTATGGTCGAACACGATCCCTTTGATGGTATTCATGTCTTTTTCCAATGCCACATAGCCCCAGATATTGTCCCAAAGGCCAAAACCATAGGTAGGAAGTACAACATACTCCAGTCCGGTTTCTCCTTCGATCAGATAAACGGGATACATCCGTAAAGAATCCGCCATTTTGTATTCCTTGTTAATATCCACATCCTCTGCAGCTATTTCAACAGGTTTTCCCGAATAATCGATCACAGCAGATTTTACCTTTTCATCGTACAACTTGTTCACTTCCTCTTTTTTCATGACAGAAACCTTATCATTTCCCATGAAGGTACTCAGAATGAACTGGCGTTTTTCATAGGCGACATTAGCTGCCTGAAGATCTTTCAGTGATTCATTGGTGAGTGAAAGCAGTACGGCACATATCATGGTCAGCGCCACAATAAATGTGAATATGTATGTATTAGACCGTTGCACGTTTTAATCTCCTTTTTTTGTTAGACTCTACTACAAAATAATCAATCAATGGCGCAAATACGTTCATAAGAAGGATGGCCATCATCATTCCTTCGGGATAAGCCGGATTTCCGACCCGTATCAGTACGGTAAGAATTCCGATCAATAAACCGTAAATAATTTTTCCTCGTTCTGTTTGTGCGGCTGATACAGGATCCGTTGCCATAAATACAGCCCCAAATGCGAACCCGCCGATGAGCAGATGCTGGTAGGCCGGCATGTCAAGAAACGGAGTTCCACTGATCCAGTTAAATATCCCGCCCATTAAAAGACCGCCAGCGAATGTAGAAGCCATAATTTTCCAGCTTCCTACGCCTGAAACGACCAGGATCACCGCTCCTATTAATATGGCCAAAACCGAGGTTTCCCCGATCGAGCCCTTTTCAAGGCCAAGGAACATGTTCATCACGGAATATTCAGCTTCACCACCGCCTGCCACAACTGAGAGCGTGGTTGCTCCGCTAAATCCATCAACGATATCTGCTCTGTTTCCTGAGAACCATACAGCAGTACCATCCGAAAGGAATTCGCCGGACATATAAGCCGGATACGCAAAAAACAAAAATACCCTGGCGGTAAGCGCCGGGTTCAGGAGGTTCATTCCCGATCCACCAAAAATTTCCTTACCTATGATAACGGCAAAGGCTGTTCCCAAAGCTACCATCCAAAGGGGTGTAGTAGGTGGCAAACAAAGGGGGATTAACATTCCCGTTACCAGAAAACCTTCATTTACGGCATGGCCTTTTATCTGGCAAAATGCAAACTCAATTCCCAGTCCCACCCCGTACGATACGATGATGATCGGCAATACCTGAATGAGTCCATGGAGAAAATAATCGAGGTGCGATGCCGTTTGATCCATCGACAAAAAATGCTGATAGCCCACATTCCACATCCCGAAAAGCAATGCCGGTATCATGGCGATAACCACCACGATCATGGTCCGTTTCATATCAATACCGTCGCGCACATGCACCTTTCCATGGGTGGTATGCCCGGGTACAAAAAGAAAGGTATCAAACGCTTCGAACGTTGAATGCAGAAATTGAAACTTCCCGCCCTTTGAGAAGGTCGGACGAAGCTTGTCCATTGTATCTTTTAAAAACTTCATTATCCTTCTTTTTCAATTAAGGTTAATCCTTCAGACAGAATATTCTGAACCGGTTGTTTGGAGGTGCATACAAATTCACAGAGCGACAGGTCTTCTTCCACCACTTCAAAGATCCCCAGTGCTTCCATGGCTTCCAGATCGGCTGCCAGACAAGCTTTGAGCAATTGCACGGGAAGGATATCCATAGGAAGAACCTTCTCGTATTCATTGGTCACCACAAAGGGCCTTTCTTCACCATGCATATTGGTGTTCACCCGGTATTTTTTGTTCGGGGTCAGGTAAGAAAGAAATGTTTTTGAGATGCTCGGGCGCGCTTCGGAAGGCAGGATCCAGCCAAAAAATTCGGCCTCGTCACCTTCAGGAATGGCAGTAAGCTGTTGATCGAAGTACCCGAAATAACCGGTTTCCTCAACTTTGGAACCGAATAATATATTTCCGGAGATCAAACGCACCTTACCAGGTTTCAGCTGGTTTTTAACCGCATTTTCCAATGAAGCTCCAACGCGCAGTTTGGTGTACACCGGATTAACAATTTCAGAACCTGTTATGGAAATGATCCGCTCAGGATCATATATACCCTCAACAAACAGCTTCCCCAGATTGGCAACATCCTGAATATTCATGGTCCAAACGGCATCTCCTTTATTGATAGGTGCTGTATGATGGATCTGAATGCCCACATTTCCGGCCGGGTGTGGACCGTCAAAGTTGCTTATTGTTACATTCTTCAACGATTCAAAGCTGCTGTTATCAGCCTCATGTTTCAGCCCCAGAAACACATTTCCATCGGTCAATACCGCCAAAGCGTTTATGCCCGTTTGCAAATGCGACTCCCTGCCTTTTAAAGCAAAATTCAGGTCTGGCGCCAAAGGGGCTGAGTCAAATCCCGAAATAAAGATGTTTTTTGGAACGATGTTCGTTTCAGCAACACGATTGTACGGGCGTTGGCGCAGGAAAGTCCACATGCCGCTTTTCAGCATCTTTTCCTTTACGCCTTGTCGTCCCAGACTTGCCGGGTCGGCCGCACCGAAATTTTCATGGTTTAAATTTCCATCAGCCAAAATGCGAACTTCAAGAATTCTACGCTTGTCGCCCCGAACGATCTCTACCACCTCACCGCTAACGGGAGAGGTAAAAAACACATCAGGCTGGTTCTTCGGAAAATAAAGTGGCGTACCACATTTTACCTCGGTTCCAACATCAACAAGAAGTTTCGGGACAAGTCCACGGATTTCGTGGGGCTGTAATGCAAAGGTTTTGGGTGTTTCGGTAGCAACAATTTCTTTTGTCGCTTCTCCTACGAGTTTAATGTCGTAGCCCTTTTTGAGTCTGATCAGGTTTGCCATCGGACGTTTTAGGTCGTCTATTTTTGTTAGTAAAGGTACCCCTGTCGGGGTACATGCTTTTAAACAGGCGCAAATCTAATAAAAAATCGATAGCATGGGGGGTTTTGAACGCTTTCTTTAGAATATTTTAATACATTTTAAATGGCTGATAACCAGTTATTTATTTTCTTCTCTCTTCCCGCAGTCGTTCCACAAGTTCTCTCCTAAACTCAAATTCAGCTTTATAGATCATGGCAACCTTTTTAATCGGGAGCACTTTTTTAAATTCTTCGGTATAACGTTTGGTGATCTCGAGCTCTTTGCTCCTGAATTCCTGAATGCTTTCGATCAGTTTTTCGCACTCTTTATCGGTCATAAAAGTGAGATCAACATCTTTGAGATCGATATCGTCTTTGAAATTCCGCCGAAGCGAATCCATCTCATTGAGCATGTCGGTATACAGGGGAATAAAAGCTTTTTCTTCCTCAGGGGTAAGGGCAAGTTTCTTTTTCATAAACTCGATCCTTGCTGCTTTGATCTTTTCTCCATGTTTTTCGCGGGGTTGGGCGGTAGCCTGCAATCCCAGAAAGAGTCCTAAAACAATCAGTAATGTTCTCATAGTTCGTAAATTAAAGTAACGTGATCAACCAAATATTCTTCAATTTCAGCGGTTTCCAGACCGTCCAGAGGATCGCTGTTTTCCTTTTCGACTTCCAGTTCTTCGTACAGGTAATCTTCAAGCACCACTTCGCTTTGCAGTTCATCATAGCGGCCACTTTCAGCAAGCGCCTTTGCAACTTCCTCTTCCAAAACCAATACCTGCTCCTGTTCACTGATCTGCTCATACAAACCTTCCGAGGCTTCGTTCAGGCTTACGGGATCGATCCTGGTATCAACAGGTACCTCTGCTTTATTTATAAGGAAAAAGGCCAGTGCGGCTGCGGCTGGCAAGGTTAGAAGCCAGAGCGCACGCAGTTTGTGGGTTTTAGGGTGTTGTACCGGCATGGCATCTTTCTGTGTCAAAATCCGGTCTTTTAATGATGCGAATTCACCCTCAGAAAGGGGAAAGCGGCTGGCATCATCTCCCAGATGTTTGCTCAGTTTATCTTCCCAGGTGTTTTTATTCGTTTTCATTTGTTTCTATGATGCTTATGGATTTCAATGGTTTAAGGCAACAACACGTATTTCTCCAATTTTTTCACCGCATGATGGTAACTGGCCTTCAATGCGCCAACCGAAGTGCCCAATACTTCGGATATATCTTCGTATTTCATTTCTTCAAAATATTTCATTTGAAACACCAGTTTTTGTTTTTCCGGTAAGCGAATCAATGCTTTGAAAAGTTTCTTCTCAATTTCATTGCCATTAAAAGATCCGGGTTGCTCCAGCCGCTCATTCAACAAATCTCCGGCCTGGTCAAATCGGATCAGGTTCCGTTTTTTTATTTTGCGTAAGGCAGCGAGTCCTTCATTCGTGGCAATGCGATAGATCCAGGTAAATAATTTACTTTCTTCTCTGAAAGTATCCAGGTGCTGCCAAACGAGAATAAAGGTATTCTGTGTGGCATCGGCTGTTTCATCGGGGTCGATGAGCATCTTCCGTAAGTGCCAGTATACACGCTGTTGATAGCGGTCTACCAACAAAGAAAAAGCCAGTTCACGGGTTTTTTCGTCCCGTAAACCGGCTATAAGTTCTTCTTCTGTTGTATAGAGTTCTGTACGGATCAAGTGAAGCGCTATTTGCGTTTCATCACCCGTTCTACAGCGTCCACAATATTTACGGTGTCAATGCCGTATTTTTTCATCAGGTCAGCAGGTTTGCCCGATTCTCCGAAAGAATCATTTACCGCAACCATTTCAACCGGAAGGGGGAGTTTTCTTGCCAAAAGCTGACAAATGCTGTCTCCCAGTCCTCCATTCATTTGATGTTCTTCAGCTGTAACTGCACAACGGGTTTTGGAAACTGATTCTAAGATAGCCTTTTCGTCCAAAGGTTTAATCGTATGGATATTTATTATTTCCGCACTTATGCCCTTTTCAGCCAGTGCCACTCCTGCTTCTATGGCTTTCCATACCAAATGTCCGGTGGCAAAAATGCTCACATCGGTGCCTTCATTCAACATCAGCGCTTTTCCGATCCTGAATTTTTGATCCGGGTCGGTAAAGTTAGGAACCTTGGGCCTGCCAAAGCGCAGGTAAACCGGACCTTCATGTTCAGCAATGGCTATGGTTGCCGCTTTGGTTTGGTTATAGTCGCAAGGATTGATCACGACCATCCCCGGCAGCATTTTCATCAAACCGATATCTTCAAGGATCTGGTGCGTAGCTCCGTCTTCACCGAGGGTAAGTCCGGCATGGGAAGCACATATCTTCACATTTTTCCCGGAATAGGCTACGGCCTGGCGGATCTGATCATATACCCGACCGGTAGAAAAATTGGCAAAGGTGCCGGTATAAGGGATCTTCCCTCCTATGGCCAGTCCTGCAGCCATACCGATCATATTGGCCTCGGAAATACCTGCCTGATAAAAACGGTCAGGGTGTTCTTTGGCGAAGTTGTCCATTTTCAGGGATCCGGTCAGATCGGCGCAAAGGGCAACCACATTCGGATTGCTGCGTCCTAATTCATCGAGTCCGGCCCCAAATCCGGAGCGGGTATCTTTTTCGTTTTGGATGGTATACGTTTTCATTCGTGTTTTAGAACAAACTGAGGTGGGTGCTGCCTCCTGATTGGATTTCAAAAAGTTTTTCTACCGTCATATAGGTTTTTGTCACCCGCTTCGAGCGATAGATCAGCTTATATTTTCCGGGTTGCAGGGTAAGAATTTGCCGCTTTTGGGTATTGTCAATATCACAAACCCATTCCAGCATATTGCCTTTCATCTGATAGATCGCCCCAAAATATTCCTGGTTCCCGATCAGGTTGAGCTTACCGGGTTGGGGAATGGTGATTATCGATGTTTTGGTTTGATCGATGGCTATATTGATATAAATGCGTGGCAGGGTCAAAATTTCGAGTTCGTATTTTCCTACGATCAGTTTTTGATCTTTATTGAATTCCTGAACGATCAGGGTCTGGGTTTCTCCCCTTTTCCGCACGATTGCCTGCAGGTCCGCATAGGCCGTTACCCCATCCACCTTTAGTCTCAATGATCCCTGCGGGGCATCTATAGGTATGATATTGTGGCGGCCCGGAATGAGGGTCACGCCTTCTTTATATACCGGGGGGACAGTATGCACCTGAATATTATAGACAAAACTTGGGTCAACCGTTAATGTATCGGGAACCCCGCGGTCGTTCATGGTATGGATAAAATTATGGATAGGCCGTTTGGTACGGGCATCATAAAATGTCATGTTCACATTGCTTTCAAGTGCACGCCCGTTTATATCCAATAAATTAACCTGACAGGTAGTTTCGTTAATCGCCTGAGAAACAACCACCCCCAAAATGGTTTCAAATTCCGCTTCTGTAGTGGCATCGAAATAGCGCCCTACACAATCATAAAATTGCAGGAAAGTCGGATCGCCTCCCACACCAATAATAAAGGGTTTTAATATAATACCCTGGCGTTGTAAAGCCTCCGAGATGGCACAAGGGTCTCCGGCACATTCTTCCAATCCGTCAGTGATAAGTATGATCACATTCCTTACATTATCCTCTTTAGGGAAATCGTAAGCCGCCTCCTGCAGGGAATAAGCGATAAGCGTGGTTCCTTTTGGGGTAAGTCCTTTTATAACCCCAAGCATTTCATCGTGGTTATCGGGAGCAAAAGGCACCTCCAACCGGGTGTCCTTACAATCCTGGGCTGAACTTGGACTCCGGTGCCCGTATATACGCAGGGCGATTTCCAGGTCGGGCACATTGCGCAAGCTGTCGACCATATTGCCTAAAAGGCGTTTGGCAGCGCTGATCCGTGTTTCGTTCTGCATTTTGGCGTACATGCTTCCGGATCCGTCTAAAAGAAAGAGGATACGGGTTTTATGTTGTGCCTGCAGACTTCCATAAGCTGCTATCAGGCAAAATACAAGGACCAGGAGTTTTTTCATCAATAGTCGCCAAGGGTTTCTTCGAGTTGAGCCAATGCTGATTCCAGTTGGGCATCATTCGGGGCAATACCATGCCATTCATGCGAACCCACCATAAAATCAACAGGAAAGCCCATTTCTGTATGCATAACGATAACAACCGGCTTTCCATTGCCCGCTTTTTCTTTCGCCTGGGCCAGTCCGTACAATACCGCGTTCATCGAATTGCCTTCCATATACATTACTTCGCAACCAAATGCTGCGAAACGCGGGCCAAGATCCTGAAAACCCATAATATCTTTGGTATCCCCGTCTATTTGTCGGCCATTCGCGTCAACGGTAATGATCAGATTGTCAACTTTATTATGAGCCGCGAACATAATGGCTTCCCATATCTGACCCTCCTGCAATTCTCCATCGCCACAAAGCGCATAAACCAAATGCGGGTCATTATCCGCCTTTTTTGCCAAAGCAATACCTGTTGCAACGGATAGTCCTTGTCCCAATGAACCCGAAGCGATCCTGATCCCGGGCAGATGCTCGTGGGTGGCGGGGTGGCCCTGCAACCTGGAATTCAGCTTACGGAAGGTGCTTAATTCCTCAACGGGAAAATAGCCCGAACGGGCGAGCACACTGTAATACACCGGGGAAATATGACCATTGGAAAGGATAAAAACATCCTCCCCTTTCCCATCCATACTGAAAGGCTGGGGATGATGATCCATTACTTCAAAAAACAGAGCAGTAAAAAAATCAGTACAGCCCAGGGATCCTCCGGGGTGCCCGGACTGAACAGCATGCACCATACGAACAATATCTCTTCTTACCTGGGAAGCAGTACGTTCTAACTTTTGAATATCGGCCATTGAATATATCTTACGGCAAAAATGGGCTTTTGACGGGAATTAATGAAATTTGCCCTTGTTTTAGGATAAACACCTAACCCTCCTTATGCACACCATCGAACTATTTCTAAGTCCTGAAACAGCCGCTTCAGAAGCGCTCATCCTGCAGGCAACTGCCAAAGAGCTCCGGGTTCCTGTTGATAAGATTTCTGCATTGCGTTTTAAAAAACGCTCGATCGATGCGCGAAGAGCACCCATAAAGATACGATTGGTGATCGAGGTATTTACCGAAACCCTCCCGGAAGAGGAGGTCCCCATTTATTACCCTTCCGTATTTCAGGCTGAACGCCAGGTCATTGTGGTAGGTTGCGGGCCCGCAGGCATGTTTGCGGCTTTACGTTTGATCGAACAGGGAATTCAGCCCATACTTCTTGAAAGAGGTAAGGCCGTTCGGGAGCGGAGGCGAGACCTGGCAGCTATCAATAAAGATCGTGTGGTTGATGAAGACAGCAATTACTGTTTTGGAGAAGGTGGCGCGGGAACCTATTCGGATGGGAAACTCTATACCCGTAGCGGTAAGCGCGGCAATATTGATCGTATCCTTAAAATATTTACAGATCATGGCGCTGATGAAGCCATTCGTTATGAGGCGCATCCGCATATAGGTACCAATAAACTCCCCGGAATCGTTTCTGCCATGAGTGCTACGATTTTGGCAAAAGGCGGACAGATCCATTTCGAAGAAAGGGTGAATGATCTGATCATTAAAAACGACAGGATCGAAGCGGTACTGACACAAAAAGGAAATGAATACCGCGGTGAGGCCGTGATCCTGGCAACCGGACACAGTGCGCGTGATATTTTTGAACTTCTCGAAAAGAAGGGAATACGCATTGAGAACAAACCCTATGCTTTGGGTTTAAGGATAGAGCATCCTCAACAGCTCATCGACCAGATCCAATACCATTGCGCCGATCGGGGACCCTATCTGCCTCCCTCCTCCTATTCTCTGGTGGAACAGGTTGGTGGCAGGGGTGTTTTTTCCTTTTGTATGTGTCCGGGCGGTATCATTGCTCCGGCAGCAACTGCTCCGGGCGAAGTGGTGGTGAATGGCTGGTCGCCGAGCAAAAGAAATAACCCATACGCCAACTCGGGCATGGTGGTTTCTTTATCTGAAAAAGACTTTCATCCATACACCGAATATGGCAATCTTGCTGCCATGATGTACCAGAAGGAAATTGAACAAAAAGCGTTTCGCCTGGCAGGTTCCGATCTGCATGCTCCGGCCCAGCGGGTTGTTGACTTCCTCAATAAAAAAAACAGCCCCAGCCTGCCTGACACATCGTATATCCCCGGGGTTAAGCCCGTTCCCATGGATGATGTGCTGCCACCTGATATCGCCAAAGCCTTGCGCGGAGGTTTGCAGGCTATGGGTAGAAAAATGAAGGGTTATTTGAGCGAAGAAGCGGTATTGGTCGGGGTTGAGTCGAGGACTTCTTCACCAGTGCGAATTCCCCGCGACAAGGAGACTTTACGTCATCCGCAGATTACGAATCTTTATCCCTGTGGAGAAGGAGCCGGTTATGCCGGGGGAATAGTCAGTGCCGCTATTGATGGGGAAAGGTGTGCGGAGGCGTGTTTGGGACTGTAGAATTGTGAAACTGTGGGACTGTGGGATCGTAGAATCGTGGGATTTGTCGTGGAAACAGTCAAACAGTCAAACAGTCCAACAATCCTACAGTCAAACAGTCCCACGATCCCACAGAACATGGTTACCGTATTTTCAAGTTCCTGGAAGTAGGGTCATTGCCCATTTACGTGTTGTCATTCAGATTCATTTACTTTTTCTGACCCAACGTATATACCATGGAAGATTCCTTATTCGTTACACTAAAAAATTCGCCTATGAAAGCGTTCGTTCTGCCCTACCTCTTAGTGGTATTAATGTCCATCCAACTCTTTCCCGCTTTGAATAACTGGTTTGATTCTCCTTCTGTTAATCAGGCTGATTTCTCGAAACCTTTGCCACCCGACAGCATTGCCTATGGGAATGTCATGCACGAAAACGAGAATTTTTTGCGCTTTAAAAACGGGCATCAAAACCGGTTTTATTATTCTGGCTCTGATAGTTTTTTATACCTCTATTCTGAGGTTAGCGCCCCGAAACTGGAGATCATTCAGGAACGAACTCCCCTGAATATTGCTCTTGTCATTGATCGATCAGGATCGATGATGGGCGACAAATTTAACTATACGAAAGAGGCGGCTAAGTTTGTTATCGATAACCTGAATGCGAATGACCGGGTTTCTATTATAACCTATGAAACAGGGGTTCAGGTGGTAGCCGAATCGCAGTTACTCACCGATAAGCAACATCTTAAAAACCTCATCGATAAGCTGGAAACCGGAGGATCTACCAACCTGAGCGGAGGTATGTTTGAAGGATATGCCCAGGTTGAAAAACACAAAAGTATCGATTTTGTGAACCGTGTGCTGTTGATGTCTGACGGACTGGCCAACCAGGGGATCAGCGATTCTGCCACGCTTGTTCAGGCAGTCGCAAAGAAACTGGAAACAACAGGTATAAGCTTGTCGACATTTGGTGTAGGTGCTGATTTTAATGAGAACCTTATGCAAAGTCTGGCAGAATATGGTGGTAACTATTATTTTATCGGATCGCCGGATGAGATCCCGAAAATCTTTGCCAAAGAATTAAACGGGCTTTTGCTGGTAGCCGCCCAAAATCTTACTCTTAGCATCGAAATGCCTGATGGTGTAACCCTTGACAAAGTATTTGCCTACCGGTACAAACAGGAAAACAAGACCATTCAGGTTGATTTCCGCGACATCTTTTCAGAAGAAAAAAAGGCTGTGTTGCTTCGCTTTAAAGTAGATCCACAAGCCAATCATACGCTAATATTTCAAGAACAAATTGATTTTGTCAAAGCGGCAGATGGTTCCTCTATCCGTATTGAAGACCAAACCCAGGTTGAATTTTTAACTGAACCGGGCGAATACAGCAAGTTTTATAACGAAACGGTTTTGCAACAGATTATACTTTTTGAAAGTAATGCGTATATGGAAGACGCGATGGCCCAGATCGACGCCTATGACTATGAAGGGGCTAAAGAAAATCTAAAGGCCGGAAGGTATGTCTTGGAGCGTTACAGATATATCACACCGGATAATGAGGAGCTCAATATGCAGGATTCGCTTTATAATTCTTACGAAATCAATGTCGACAAGGTCAAAGAAATGAAGGAAGAGGAGCGGAAACATTACCAAAAAGACTTTAAGATGGACAACTACGAAATGAGGAAGAAGAAGTAGTTTTCAGTTAATTCTCGCTGAACACTGAAAACTGAACACTGAAAACTTTAAAACGTATACTCCCCTTTTGAATTTACCGAAAATGTCAATGCCTTGTTGTTTTTGGTAAAGGCATCATACCCTGTTTTAATGTTTTTCCAAAAGGCAATCAGACTGGTATTTCCGGCATTTTCCTTTTCGAACTTTTTCATGTTGGCATCCGTCATCTTAAAAGGGAATAGATAAACCGGAATTTTAGCCTGTCCGTTGTTTTTAGCATATACAGCAAGCAGGTAAGCCTCTTTGATCTTGTCATCGGTAATGGGAATGCAGCCTATTGTAACACAATTACCATGGATAAAAATATCGCCGCCAAGGCTGCCCGCTTTGCCCAATTTTTTGTCGGATGCATTGGGGTAATTGATCCCTAAAGAAAGATAAAAGTTACTGTTCGGGTTAAATCGATCCACATGGTAAAACCCTTCCGGCACCTGTCCGTCGCCCATTTTACGCTTCGGCCCCAGGGTGCCGGAACTTGCGCAGATCGAATAGGTTTTTAACTTCTTGTATTCTGTGTCTCCCTCTTTTTTAACGAATACCTGTAGTTCTTTTTCTTCTTTATAGGCCACGAAAAGTACATGTATATTTCCTGTATTGATTCCCAGTGGGGTTAAGAGCTTCTTAATGCCCGCCTCTTTTTCTGAGATCGCCGTTCTCACACGAGAGAATTTTTTCTGTTCACTGAGAAAATCATCCACTGCGATGAATGCTGTAGCACCGATCAAAAGAAAAATGAAACTAATTTTATTCATATAGCTCTTATCTGTTTCAATAACGTGTCAGGTTTTGACTTTCGTGTTAGTTGAACTGATTTTGTGAATCATTGAAATAAGCAGGGTGGCAAGCAGAGCACCAAAAAACGCTAAAAAAGTATCTTTCTGGGCATCCCAGATATCACCCTGAGTTCCGAGATAAGCATGTCCCTGTGCCTTAAAAAAGATATCGGCCACCGCCCATTCGATCATTTCATATATAGCACTAAAAGAAAGTGACCAGATAACCGGGAAAAGCCAGGCTGCCCTGCCGGGAAATTTTAGCCAATTCACCCACATTTCCCGCAAGGGATAAGCCAATAAAAATCCAAAGGCAAAATGAACGATCCTGTCGTAATGATTTCTGGATCCGCCAAGTACTTCCTGCAACCAATAGCCAAATGGATTTTCAGCATAGGTGTATTTGGAACCGTAAATGTGAAGGCATAAGAATACACACAGGAAAAAATAGCCGGGAATACTAAACGGGTATTTTTTATAGGTTCCGATTAAAAACAGGAGTCCGAAAAAAGTAAGCATATTCTCTATGATCCAATTGTTCATGTCGTTGGTATAGAGAAAGGTATTCACCCAGATCACCAAAAAGACCAGGATAAATATCCATAGCCAATAATTTTTAGAAAATGGTGTTCTGCTTGCAGGATGAGTCATGCCTGCAATATAAAAAAACCATGAAGGAGAGCAAGCTCCATTCATGGTTTAATCGAAATTCACTCAGGTGAATCGTTTAATCGTTGATGATCAGTTTTCCGTTTTGAATTTTAAACTCCCCGGAGCGGATCACATAGTAGTAAGCTCCGGAAGGCAATGATGTTAAACTCAGTTGATTTGTTGCTCCGTGTAAAACCACCGAGTGAACTTCCTGCCCTAATGCATTCATCACTACAAAAGTTGCTCCATCAGTCAGATTTTCTTCAGCTGCATCAATTTGGATAATTCCCTTCGATGGGTTTGGATAGACACGGATATTAGCGGTTTTTTTGATCGTCCAGAGTCCGGTTTTTAGAGGCGCTGATTTTAACTGAACTTCATCTACAATTAGGATCGATCCACCCTGAATGACCAGGGAATCTTCCCAGCGGCAGGATTGAAAATTGACGATAAGGGTGTCTGGTGCAGGAGAGGCGCTTATTGGTACTTCGAACTTTTGGTACGTTGCTGAAGCATTCAGTTCGATCCAATTCCCGTTGATTACTTGTCCACTCTTTTTCACCACATAGGACACAACCCCTTTAGAACCTGCTGCAGCAGTATACTTATACCAGAATACAAGAGTATCATTTTGATTACTAAATGGATACCCTCCTTGCTCGATGCAATTGCCCCCACAGTTTTCAGGATAATAGCCTGTACTCAATGTGGTTGGGTATGTACGGGTTCCTTGTTCATTCTCTCCAACAGAGGTTTCCAAACGAACACTATAGCTGCCTTTATAGGCGTCAGTAGATTTAAAAGAAGGCTGTGAACGGTCGTCCGACTCAACATTCCAAATGGCAGGCCTTTCATAGGTGGTGGTTACCCATTCTTCAAAACTTCCATTCAGGTTAGCCGGTTGGCTGCTCACTCCGGTGAAAGAAATGCTGTCAAGCTGCAACCAACTTCCTACAGTAATGTCATCAGCCAATACATTGCTCGAGGTTGCACCGATCAATACGGAATCCGGAGCTATCAGCATGGGAGGATCAAAAGTAAAATTGAAAAGGGCATAGGAGCTTTGCGTTCCGGTGATTTTATACACATATATGCCGATATTCACTCCTGCTTTGGAAAAGGCAACCAAAACGAGAGCTGTATCTCCGGCTTTTACATCGGATTTGTAATAGCCACGCATCCCTGTTGCCTGTTGGTTATAAGGAATTCCACCGTGCCAATCTTCCGGATTATTACTGGGATCTCCGTTGACCATGTAGCCAGGCATGTAATTACCCTGATCACCAACAGAGGTGAGTTTAACGGCAAAGGAACCATGGTAAGCATCGGTAGTTTTCACACAGTTTAAAGGAAGGCTGCTACTGAATACTTCCTGGTTGGATGTTTCAGTAAAATATTTAGGGTTCTCAACGTTCGTCGAGGTCCAATTTTCAAAGGCTCCGTTCGGAATAGAACCTTGCCCGACAGCACCCAGACTCAGGGCGCCCAAAACTAATGTTAACAGTGCAGTTTTCATAGCTTGTTTTTTTAGGCTCTGGCAGATCAATCGTTTCCTTTTATCCTATTAAACCCGCTAAAGCAGTACAAAATAAAAGCGAATTTTATAATTATGCCATGATTTGCATCATATTAATCTTCTATTTTTTTAACTTGTTTTTAATGTGCCAGTTCGGGAAAGAATCTTGATTTAATCCATTTTTCAAGTTCAACGGCATGAAATACCACAATGGATAAAAGCAAACAAACTCCCAGGTCATTCAGCGGTAACGGCTGTGTTTTAAAGAGTGCATTCATAAAAGGCAAATAAACCACACCCATTTGGAGGGCGAAAGTCAATAATACGGCACCCAACAAAGCTTTATTGCTAAAAAAACCCTGTCTGAATAAGGAGGTGGTATTGCTTCGGATGGCCAAAACATGTCCCAGCTGAGATAGCGACAAAACGGTAAACACCATCGTTTGCCAATGGGCCATTTCGCGATACAACGCCCAGCCCTGGGTGGCCAGACTAACCGCCGCCATCAGGGCGCCTACCCAAATAATATGGAAACCGACCCCGCGGGAAAACAAACTCTCCGTAGCCGGAAATGGAGGCCTGTTCATACTCTTCGCCTCTGACTTTTCTCTTGCAAGGGCCAGGGCCGGTAATCCATCCGTTACCAGGTTGATCCATAAGATCTGAATGGGTAACAGTGGAATGGGCATGCCAAAAATGGGTGCAATCAATATCGTGAGTAACTCTGCACTGTTGCAGGTCAGTACATACTTAACAAACTTGCGGATATTATCGAAAATGCGTCGCCCCTCTTTTACTGCNNTTTACAATTGTGGCAAAATTATCATCCAGAAGGATCAGGTGAGCGGCTTCCTTGCTCACATCGGTTCCGTTGATCCCCATGGCTATTCCAATATTGGCTGCTTTAAGCGAAGGTGCATCATTTACTCCATCGCCCGTCAT
>DQHT01000150.1 GCA_003531115.1 Bacteroidota bacterium
ATCAAATCCCTCTGCGACCCCGCGCAAGATTACACGTGCGCAAGCCTTGGAGCTTGGCCCCTTCGACCCGGCATGGGGATTCTACAAAAAATAAAAATACGTGAGCCGGCTCAGGGTGACAATTGGGAGCATTATCTTGCAGGGGTGTGCACCCTCACGTATATCCCACTTAAAGACGGCTTCCTTTTCACCAGCAACCGGGATGAACGAAGGCTACGGGCTCCGGCCCTGCCACCGGAGGTATACAGGGTGCATGGAAAGGATATCCTCTTTCCAAAAGATGGAGAGGCGGGTGGTACCTGGGTAGCCAGCAGCGGATCCTTGCAGCTCTGTTTATTGAATGGTGCCTTCGAAAGGCATATTTCCCATCCTCCATACCGCCTGTCGCGCGGAATTGTTCTTTTAGATGCCTTTGGCTATGACCATTTTCATGACTTTTTTGAAAAGTATTCCTTTAACGGGATCGAACCATTTAGCATGATCGCCATCGAAACACGCAAACAAACGCGCCTATATGAGTTGCGTTGGGATGGTAAACATGTGTTTTTTAAATCCCTTGATCCCAGCAAAGCCGCCATTTGGTCATCCGCCTCTTTGTATACGGCAGATGTGCGCTTAAAAAGGGAAGCCTGGTTTTTGGCATTTCGTGAAGAAAATCCCTTCCCCACTCAGGAAGAAGTGCTCCATTTCCACCAGTTTAGCGGTGAAGGAAATAAAGCTCACGACCTGGTCATGAATTATGAAACCACAGTTCAAACCTTGTCTGTTACGTCTTTGTTATACTCTAAGGAAGGAAGAAAAGTCATCCACCTCGACCTGCTGGATGGCCAACACCATACACGTGCGCTCCCGGCTTGAGCTTTTGCTTTCGCCAGCTCATAAAAAAAACCGGCTCAGGGGGAGAGTCCGGTTTTAAACGAGTGATCGATCCTGTCTGTACGACAGCATCAATCTACCATTAGCCAATCGAATATAAAAAAGAAAAATCAGACAGGAGGTGGTGTTTTCTGAGTGGTACTTTCTGTGTGCCGAATGGTCGAAATGTATGGTTAATAGCCCAACATCTCGAATAAGGGTTTTCCTGTAATTCCATTCGGAAACTGAATGCCCAAAATAAGGCTCATACTGGGCGCTATATCAGTAATAGCAACGCTTCTGCTGCTTTTACCCTGCTTCACACCATATCCATAAAAAAGCATAGGAACACGGGTATCATAGGTATACCCACTGCCGTGTGTGGTGCCTTTCGCATCATTATCCATCCATCCGGGCAGGGTATGGATAAACAGGTCGCCCGAACGTAAAGGATGGTAACCATTCCTGAATTTTTCCAATAAAGGATCTGTAGCGACCAATAAGTCATTAACGGTATAGGTGCGGTAAACACCGGGAAATCCTTTTAAGGCGTCCGAGGCTACCCGGCTAACTTCCGTGAGGTCTAATCCTTTTGCTTTAATCCGCTCATGATCGAAATAAACCTGTTCGTTGATGATCCCCAGCACAAGGCTATCCCCAAATTGGTCAAGAACGGCCTTTTTCACCTGCTTCTGCATCGAATCTATATTTAACAAGCCCGCAAACATGCCATGCTCTTTTAACAGGGCCGGCACCTCGTTTCCTCCATGGTCGGCGGTTAGAAATACGGTGTAATTGCCCTTTCCGAGTTTTTTGTCCAATTCATACAACAGCCTCGCGATCTCCAGGTCAAGGCGCAGGTACATGTCTTCAATCTCCACGGCCTGGGGACCAAAAAAGTGCCCCATATAATCAGGCCCTGAAAAACTCAGGCAGAGGAAGTCGCTTACCCCGGATTCTCCAAGCTTCTCCCCTTCTATGGCAGCAAGAGCGGCGTCCACAAGGTAGGTATTACTAAAAGGCGTATAACTCAGTAATTTATAGCCCCATTTGGCCTGCAGTTCTTTTAAGTCGTAGGGAAAAACAGGATTTCCTCCTTTTTTAAGGCTATTTTCATAGGGATTGTAATCGGGTGCAGATGCGGTATACGTGTTTAAAGGATAAAGCGGATTCCATACCTGGTCTAAAAAGCCAAGTGCTTTTCCTTGTTTATTGAAGCTGTTTAGCCAAGCCGGCAATTCTTTTCCATACCAGGAACTGCTCATCAGTTTTCCTGTTTTGCCATTATACCAAAAAGCTCCTGTAGCGGTATGTCCGGCTGATAGAATAGCACCGCGATCTTTTACGCTTATCCCAACGATCCGGGAGCGAAACTGGGTATGGAGGGCCAACTGGTCGGTAAGCGTGGTGCTGAGCAAATTTTTAGGGGATTGTCCGCCACTGTCTTCCGTACAATACATGAAATCTCCACGCCCGCGGTCGTACCAGTCATTGCCAATTATTCCGTGTACCGAAGGGGTTGTTCCTGTATAGATGCTGGCATGTCCCGGACCGGTATAGGTGGGTACAAAGTCGAAATGCCCGTTTTCATAGCTGAAACCCTCTTCCATCAAACGTTTAAAGCCCGAATCACAATAACGGCTTTCGTAACGAGTGAGGTAATCATAGCGCATCTGATCCACCACGATGCCTACAACGAGTTTGGGTTGGGCTTGTGAGGCAATAGAAATTATGAGGGTCAGCAGAAAGGAAAACAGCGCTCGTTTCATGGCGCTAAGATATAAACATTGGAGAAGTCGCGCGAGTTCCTGAATTTTGTTGCGACATTACGTTTATGGACATCAGCATCAATACACCGGCCCTTCTTTTCCCTGCTATCAGTCTGGTGATGCTGGCCTATACCAACCGCTACCTGGCGATTGCTGCTCTGGCGAGGAAATTACACGACCAACAATTGCAGGACAATCCCGAAAGGATCCTTTCCCAGATCCGCCTGCTTCGTTACCGTTTGCGACTGGTGCGGCAGATGCAGTTGTTCGGGGTCTTGAGTTTTTTGATCGCATTGGGAAGCATGTACTTTATCTATTCCGGGAATATGGATGCTGCTCATTATACCTTTGCGGCAAGCATGATCGCTTTTGTGATCTCACTCGTGCTTTCGCTCATCGAAATATGGAAAAGTATCGAGTCGGTCGAACTTCATTTGAGTGATATTTCCGAAGGCGACAGGGAATCCATCGTTGATGTGCTAAAAGACAAAATAAAATTATGACGGAGAGCCCCGGAGTCCGGATCAATAAATACCTGAGCGAGGTGGGCTTCTGTTCACGCAGGGCGGCCGATGATCTTATCGAAAAGGGAAAGGTTACCCTCAACGGCAAGGTGCCCGAAATGGGGACCAAAGTAATGCCCGGAGATGAGGTTCGGGTAGGTGGGAAATTGGTTTCCCCTCCAAAAGAAGACTTTGTCTACCTGGCTTTTAATAAACCTGTTGGTATTGTTTGCACCACAGATATCAAGCGAGAGAAAAACAATATCATCGATTTCATCCATCATCCCAAACGTATATTCCCTATCGGCCGACTGGATAAGCCCAGTGAGGGACTGATCTTTTTAACGAATGATGGCGACATCGTCAACAAGATCCTGCGCGCGCGCAACGGACATGAAAAAGAATATCTGGTAAGCGTAAACAAGCCCATCCATGGAGATTTCATCCATAAAATGAGCAATGGTTTACCTATTCTGGACACCGTAACAAACAAATGTTTTGTCGAACAAACCGGCAAATCCAGTTTCCGCATCATCCTCACCCAGGGCCTAAACCGGCAGATACGCCGCATGTGTGAATATTTGGGTTATGAGGTCACCCAACTCAAACGCATTCGTATCATGAACGTAAAATTGGATGTCCCGGTTGGCAAATGGCGCTACCTCACGGCTAAGGAGATGAAGGAGATCAATCGACTGGTTGAAGACTCACAAAAGGCTATATAGGCCGGGAGTGATAGTCCCGACCGAGTTCAAGGCATGACTATTTTTGAATTATGATTTTTGATTTATGATTATTTAGGTTGAGCACAAACCAAACCGCGTCTCCTAAGCCGGCGTAAGCAATACGCGCATTTAAAAAACAAACTCCACCGCGTCGCCGCGAGAAATTATTCGTGCGCCAGCCCGAACGCCAGAACGTGACCTAAATCACTAAATGACGTAACTTGCCCTTTTACCTTTGTTCCAGATTCTAAAACAAATGAGAAAACTATTTTTAATTACTATGATTATCCCGGTTGCGCTGTTGGCTTCCTGCGATGCAAACAAAGGCACCCAGAAAAAGGGCGGTGACGGGACGGAACAACAGGCTCCTGCCATTCAAAACATCGGACAAACAGAGGCGCTGCCTATGTTGAACGACACGAACGTGGTGACCATCGACGTGCGTACGTCGGGTGAAGTATTGGAAGGCTATATTGACGGAGCCGACCTGTTTATTGATGTGAATGGCGACTTTAAATCACAAATTGCCACACTCGATAAATCAAAAACCTACCTGGTTTATTGCCGCTCAGGTGGCAGAAGCTCTACTGCAGCAAAAATGATGGAAGCGGAAGGATTTAACAGCATTTATAACCTCAGTGGAGGTATTTCAAGCTGGAGCGGACCTGTTAAACCCTGATCGACACAAGCCCTATGATCCAATTCCTCCGACGCAATGCCCCGGGAATGCTGCTGGTGTTGGTGCTGGGTACAATAACCTGGTTTCTCGCTCCGTATATTTCCTTTGCGAATAGTGTCATCATAGGGCTCCTCCTCGGATTGATCGTGGGGAACGTTTACAAGATCGGCTCAAGTCTCGAAACCGGGGTGCAAACATCTTCCGGAAAGGGACTTGAGCTTTCTATTCTTTTTCTTTCATTTAGTATCAATTATCGGAATATCGGTGCCTTGGGTATTGAATCCTTTTTGATCATTGTGGTCATGGTGTTCACAACCCTGATCTTAACGCGCTACCTGGCCAAAAAAATGAATTGTCCGGGTAATTCCGGTTTGCTTATCGGCTTTGGTACCGCTATTTGTGGTTCTTCGGCCATTGCGGCGCTTTCTCCGCAATTAAAGGGCTCGAAAGACGATACCGGTATGGCCATAGCCGTTGTTAATCTTTTGGGTTCGGGTATGATGTTGTTGTTCCCTCTGATCCTGTCCTTGTTTTCTTTAAGTCCGGCCCAACAAGGCATAATTCTGGGTGGAAGTTTACATGCCGTAGGAAATGTAGCCGGTGCCGGATACGCCATGGGGCCGGAGATCGGAGAAGCGGCCATCACCATCAAACTTGCGCGTATTGCCCTGCTCTCCCCCGCCCTGATCTTTATGCATTTTTTGATGCGCGACAAAACCCCCGGCACCCCCGCAGTAGCTTTTCGCTTGCCCTGGTACCTGATCGCGTTTATTCTTATTACCATTATCAATTCGCTGTTCGACTTTCCAAAAAGCTTTATAGATGGAATGAAAACTACCGGAGAAGTGCTGTTAACCCTGGCCATGGTGGCCATCGGACTGAAGGTTCGTATTCTTAGCCTGCTCAAATCGGGCAAGCGGGGGATTGCTTTCGGGGTGGTGATTTTTGTGGTGATGACGGGGATACTGGTTGGTTTGATGGGAGTCGTTCTGTAGGTAGGAGGTATTTACAGGCATTCGTTTTGGTACAGGGTATTCGAGATTTAACGGAGGCGAATGGGTATCGGGTTATGGGTTATGGGTTATGGGAAATTTGCAAGGAATAATAGGAATAGTATAAAATTTCCATTGGGGACCTGTTTTACCTTAGCTCCTTAACTTTTCCATTTTGACCCCAAAACCCGCCGCGAATAAACCCCTTGTTTTTCCTGCTTATGCCAAGGCCACATTGATGCTTGTGGGCATTTTCGTGCTTTTCAGCATCCTTTTCATCGCTGAATCCATCATACTGCCCATTCTTTATGCCTTTATCATTGCCATTGTGGTTGAACCCGTAGTGCGCTTTCTTGTTAAGCGGGGATTTAACCGGGCATTGGCTTCCCTGATCGTGCTTATCCTTATCATTTCCCTTCTGGCGGTAATGGTTATGCTGGTGGCATCCCAGGCCAATAAACTTGGTGAGGCATGGCCCCAGATCAATGTCAAGATCCAGGAAATGCTCAAGATCTTTTCCGATTTTATTGCCGATCAATTCAACCTGAGCAACAAAGAAATCGATACCTATGTCAACCAGATGCAGGACGAGATGATGAGCAATGGTGGAAGCAAGATTGGGATCACCCTTTCGGCGCTGGGTGGCATTTTTGCAACGGTCATGCTAACCCCGGTGTATACGTTTATGCTGCTTTACTATCAACCGCATCTTATTGATTTCATCCATAAATTATTTACCAAAGCCTACGACAAACAGGTAACCGATGTACTTTCCAATACCAAGTCGCTGGTGCAATCGTACCTGCTGGGATTGTCCATCGAATTTGTGATCCTGGCCGTATTAAATTCGCTCGGTCTCCTTCTTGTAGGGCTCGATTACGCCATATTGCTGGGGATTATCGGGGCCTTGCTGAATATCATCCCCTATTTGGGAGGCATCATCGCGGTTGTCCTTTATATGCTTGTGGCCCTGGTTACCAAAGAGCCTGTTCATGTTCTTTATGTGCTGGGTATTTATTCGTTTATCCAGTTTTTCGATAACAATTTTATTGTGCCCAAGATCGTAGGTTCCAAAGTCAAATTAAATGCTCTGGTTTCAATCGTGGTCGTGATCGCCGGAGCCGCCTTATGGGGAATCCCCGGTATGTTCCTGGCCATTCCTGTTTTAGGAATTGTAAAACTTATCCTGGATGTTTTCCCCGCCCAGGCGCATTGGGGGAATTTTTTGGGGGAACCGGTTGCGCCTACGTCGAAGCTTGTTCTAAAGCTGAAGAAGATCGTGAAGGCGTAGTTCTAACAGCGCTTTCGGAAAACGATATTTTCAATTTCAAACGAAGCAGAGGGGTTCTAGGTTTTGGGTACTGGGTTATGGGTTATGGTGCCAGAACCTATAACCCATAACCCGAAACCCATTTTCCGGGAAATGATTAACTTTCAGCTATTCTAATTGCCGGAAAAAACCATGACCCAAACAAAGCTTTCTTCCTACACAAAAGCCAGCCTGATACTGGTAGGCATTTTTGTGTTTGTCAGCATGTTATCCATCGCAAAAGCCATCATCCTGCCTGTTCTGTATGCCTGTTTTATCGCCATTTTGCTGGAACCTGTTGTTCGCTATATGGTTAAAAGAGGATTTAACCGCGCATTGGCTGCCCTGATCGTGCTGATCCTTGCCATCAGTTTACTGGCCGGGGCGGTGGCCTTTCTGGCGTCACAGGCATCTAAACTTGAAGCGGCCTGGCCGGAATTGAACCTGAAAATACAGGAACTTGTCAGGACAGTCACGACCTTTCTTTCTGAGCAATTCGCCATGAGCAGCACAGAAATTGACGCCTATATCGATCAAATGCAGGAAGAGATGTTAAGCAATGGAGGAAGCAAGATCGGGATCACGATCACTGTGCTCGGCAGAATAGTGAGTACCGTTATTCTGACACCGGTATACACCTTTATGTTGCTGTATTATGAGCCGCATATCCTGCGTTTTGTTCATAAGCTGTTTACCAAAGCCTATGATAAAAAGGTTACCGGTGTTTTGTCAGAGACCAAATCCCTGGTTCAACATTACCTATTTGGTTTATCCATCGAAATAGGGATACTGGCCATATTAAATACGCTTGGACTTTTATTGGTGGGCATCGACTACGCCATACTTCTGGGAGTTACCGGCGCATTTCTGAACCTCATCCCCTATCTCGGAGGCCTTATTGCCGTTACCACCTATACGTTTGTCGCCCTGCTCACCAAATCGCCTGTCCATGTTTTATATGTCATTGGTATTTACTCCGTTATCCAGTTTTTCGATAATAATTTTGTCGTGCCCAAGATCCTCGGTTCCAAGGTCAAATTGAATGCATTGGTATCCTTCTTTGTAGTTATTGCCGGTGCTGCCCTATGGGGCATTCCCGGTATGTTCCTGGCCATACCGGTCCTGGGGATCGTGAAGCTTATTCTGGATGTCTCGCCTTCTTTGAGTCATTGGGGGGAGTTTTTGGGGGAACCTGTAGGGACTGTGACCAAATCGAAACTTGTTCAAAGGATGAAGAAGGTCGTTAATTCTTAGGTTTCGGGGGTTATGGGTGCCGGGTTATGGGTTATGGGTTATGGAAACCCATAACCAGTTTTACCTAAAATTTTCGTAATTTCCCGAATCCATAGATGAAAAAACTAAGCATTGGGCTCCTATTGTGTTTACCCCTATTCTCTGCCGGCCAGGAGCATCGTATCGGGCTCGACCTGGCTTTCAATAATTCCTCTATTACCTATTAAGATAACCAATTACCCAATATCGAAAGTCGGGTAGCTTCCAGCGTTGGCGTTCAATATAACATTTATAAAAATAAGTTTCAGTACGGACTCGGATTGACCTTTGTGCAGCGAGGTTACTCCTTTCATACCACCTATTTTGTTTCGGATACATCTGTAAACGGAGTAAAAGTAGTTCCGGGTCTATTTCATACTCATAACGATTATCTATCTCTGCCGTTGAGCGGAAGTTATCTCGTTGGAAAACGTTTTTATGGACAATTTGGGCTGAGTTTGATTCCGGCATTTTTAGTGAGTACAAAATCAGGTCTTGAAAATGAGCCCATGAAAAAGAGATCAAATGCAAACGGAGAGCCTTCCTTATTTGACCTCGGCGGACAACTAAACCTGGGCTGTGGATTTAATATCAATGAAAAGTGGGCTGTGTTTAGTCGACTGTCGATTTATCGCAGCATCACCAAAGTAAATAACGAAAACTATTTCCGCGGTACCGATTTCAGAAATGTGGCTACTTCGTTGGGAATTGGGATTGAGTATCGGATAAAGGGCTGAGAAGGCATATCATAAATTGTGATACAAGCTTTGCTGATCTGCTCTTCCCATAGGTACAAGCTGCAGGGTGCAGGCTGCAGGCTTTCTGGGTGTATGGGTTCGTGTCCTGTCGTTAGATGCGTATCCGATGTAGGTTCACCCAATTCGGGTGAACCTGCTGGAAGGGGCACAAGCAAAAGGGTAAATGCGCTCTGCACCGACCGGCTCCT
>DQHT01000010.1:0-324 GCA_003531115.1 Bacteroidota bacterium
CGTGGCTGGGAACCAATAATGAAGGGGCTGTTGGCTGTATAGCCGAATTTCCTGAATTGCTCAACGTATCGCGTGAAAGCGACGTGTTAAACGTGGAAGCAAGCGGAGGAACAGAAATCAGAATTTGGGCAGGAGCTCCGGATTATGAGAAAACGCCGCTTTTGCTACAGTCAGGAAAGCACTACATCCGGTTAACCGAAAACTTTGGACGGTTTGAAGGGCGGTTTGTGGTTCAGCTTTTTGACACCAATATATTGCTCGATGAGCGGGTGATTACCATCATTCCCGGAACACCGCGATTGGTGAGCAAGCCTGAAAAATCTT
>DQHT01000010.1:352-711 GCA_003531115.1 Bacteroidota bacterium
GTGGTGTATATCTCCTACGAGGATGCCAAGGCCTATGCCAGCTGGGTCGGGAAACGATTACCTACCGAAATCGAATGGCAGTATGCAGCACAAACACCGAAAGGCAATGAATGGCCATGGATACAGAAAAAGCCTGTGAAACGGGTGGAGGAGGTTATTACCGAGACCTTGACCATCCTGAAACTGGAAGGAATAGATGCCCGGATGTGTAACCTGGGCGACGGAAAGCTTTACGAGGTAGGCAAATACCCAAAGGGAGCAAATCCATTTGGGCTTGAAGATCTGGTGGGTTGTGTCTGGCAGTTGACGAACGATTTATACGTGAACGGTAGTTATCGGTATATCATCATGAAAGGTGG
>DQHT01000010.1:732-9690 GCA_003531115.1 Bacteroidota bacterium
AAAGGTCACCGGTTCGATTCCGGTAATCTCCACTTTTTCAAGAAGCATATTAAAGCAAAGAGGCCGCCCCAAATTTTGTTTTGAGACGGCCTCTTGGTATTTTTTACTTTCTCACTTTGTGAAAAGTATCTAATATGCATCTCCCTTCCACGGATTTTTTTTCAGTTCCTTATAATAAGCCCGCAAGGGGTGTCTGGCCGGATCAAGTTGTTTATCTGTATCCCACGGTTCAAAGGCATTCTGGATGTTTCCAAGTCCGGTTTTGGCCAGCTCGGGGTAATGCCGCAGAATAACCGTTTTTAAATCGGTCTTGTCAATCCACTCAAGTCCTTCTTTGGTGTAGTACTCTGCCGTGTAGCAATCCGTATAAAAACGATCTGCCTGTAACCGGCGGGTGGCATTGAGAATAAAAATCTGAAACATGGTCTCACCGAATCCAAAACCTTTAGGTCGGTATTCTTCTGCAAGTGTGCCAACCAANNCAAGGCTTCCTGCCATCTCAGGATTAAAAAGATCTTCAAAGGTTTGGATCGGATTCAGGCCCAATTGCCGCCGGAACTCGTTGTATCGGGGCACGCCACGCTCACGCGCCCTTAGGATATCGACAGCTCCCATATCGAATAATGGATTACCTGGAAGGCTGAGTTCCTGCATAAACTTCGGAAAATTATTCAACACCAGTTGGCCTGGATGCTGGTTGCCAAACGAGTAAAAAAGATCGGCCATTTTTACCCGCCTGGTTATTTTTCCTGATCCTGCCTGTCGCGATGCTACAAAAGGAATTTCTTCTTCAACTTCACCTTTATCGTGTTTCCTGATCCTGAGCGTTTCCGGTAAAAATGAATGCAACCGGTAAACTTCAACAAATTCCTCTGTTAGTCCATAAGTCGTGCTATGTTTATTGATGGGATTACCGACTACACCGCCCATTTCAGGATTGCGGACATTGATTTGAGCAAGCGTTTTTCTGTGCTTACCCGTTTGGAACAGATTGGTTAAAATGCCATACCAGTTGGCGTTCAAGGCCTGGTTAAGACCGGGATTTGGTAAAACGGCAGGCGTCCATTCCACCGAATGAATCTTAGCAATAATGGCAGCATTGATCAATCGGGCCACATTAAACAAACGCTTATCGTCCCAATCGGGATGATGCTTTTTGAGGTGATCGCAAATGGCATTATGTTCCCGGACAAAAACAGTGTGTAACATCGCCAGTCCTATCCACCAGTTTCTCACAAAACCGGTTTCTTCCATTCCTTTCCCATCGAGTGGCAAGGTGTTGTCGTCGTTCAATCTTAGTTTTCCATCAACACCGCTGCGTAGATGATCCACCGTTTTTTGATCACTTCCGTATATCTGTGAGCCATCCCACCAATGGGTAACTTCATTGATGAAGGTGACAGGCGTTTCATCTTTGTCGGGCATCCGGGTCGGATCAGCCTGGGTTTTCGCAACGAACATTTTCGACTGCCAGAATTTCTTGCGTGCCGGGTCGTCTTCGTCAAGCGGGATTTCGTGCAATTTGGCACCGGGACGGCCGTCCATTTCGCCATGAGTGACCCAGTCGTGATTTTCAAATTGAATCCAGGAGGCTGCCAGAAGATTCAGAAAGGGAACTTCTTTCATCTCTTTCCCTCTTGTTAAAAATGTCCGGCTAATTTTTCTGGGATTTGGCGTCATCAATTGTTCGCCCGTCTCCGGTTTGATAGCTTCATTCTCTACATTGCGTGGGAAACGCGTTCCAGCCGCGCCTTCCATTGGATTTGCGAGATTGTTCCAACTTCCGTTAGCCGTGCGGTAATGCGTTACCCCTTCTGGAGGTGTCTGACCTTCGGGTTGAAAACCAGTTAAACTCCCCTTTGGGTAAGTATCTTTAAGATTGTTTGAGTTTAGCTTATCCCGCATATAAGCCAGCGTCAGTATTCCTAAAGTAACCGGTCTTCGGTACCAGTTCGTCCAAACTCTGTCGCGGTAGCCGGCAATTCCTCCCCATAAATGGGTTAAACCATCCATCAAAACAGATACGATTGCGCCAAACAAGTTGCCAATTAACAGGCGAAGGCGTTTAAACAATCCGGGTGCAGGTGCAGGCGCCGGCTTGGGAGGCAAAGCCCCGTCGGGAACATTGGGTTTTGCCAGCAATGTATCCCGATCAAAGTAATGTAAATCCGGAACCTGCACGTTCACTTCGGCAAATGCATTGACCTTCGATAATGCCAGCATTTCCTGCAAATCTGTATTATCCGGATAAGGTTTCAGTGCCTCCTGGTAATGAATGGCGGCCTGCTCATATTTCTCTTTTCTGAAATAGGCGAGGGCTAATAATTCTTCAGGTTTCCCTGCCATCTCCGTATTCAAAAAATCGATGGCCTCCTGATGTTTGTTCTTTTCAATCAGTTGTAAAACCTCGGTGTTTGCTTCTTTGACGCTTTTCATATTAGATTTTCTTTAATAGTTGAAAACTTTTGTTCATTTTTCGGCTAATTCCAGCGCAAAATAAAGTGTGAATTTGTAGCCTTTTCCGGATTTAAGATATACAGCCCCCAGGAATAAACCGTCGTGTAGCTTTTTGAGGTCGTCCCGGACAATCCGAATGGGCCAGATATTGCCTTGATTGGAGTAATCAAGCGTAAGGACATCATCGTTTCCAGACAAAGGTGGTATGATACGGGTTGCAAATTTGTACCATTTTCTTTTGATGTTTCCGATTTCCATTCTGTTTATTCCCTTGCCGTTACTCGCTGTGAGCGGTTCAAAAACTTTCCCCTTCCAGGGGATCCAGGAAAAATACCGGTTAAATGGAATTATCCCATCCAGAATCCGGCCATTCGTAAAACCCTTAACCTCCCCAACTGTTGGTGTCGTTGCAAGTTGATACAATTCATCGAGTTCGCGGCGGCTCATTTTGGGTAAATCATCCAAAAGTACCTTAGCCAGCTTCTCATTTTGTGTAATTTTTACTTCTGCTTGTGCTAACATATTCCCTCCTTAATTTTGTATTTTTAAGTTGAAAGTTTTGTTTGATTCAATGAAAAAATCTTCAGGATTTGGTTCAATTCTTTTTTCACTATTCATATTCTGCCGGACCTTCGAGGTTTCGAAGTAGATTGTTTTTCTGGCCCTGTTTTGATTGCCTAACGGACGATGTTCTGCGATAGAATGCCATGGATTAAATGACAAATTCCGGGCAAACGCGAGCTGTTGCGGAGAATCAAATGTCTGCGCCGGAATACGGAGCGTTGCAACCTTTATGAAGGGCGACAGTTTTTCCGCCCAGACTACAGATGCATTTTCAATTGGCATTTTATAAGCGTCAGTCTGAAACTGGATCAAAAAATCAAAACAGACTTCACACCCACTTAAAGTTTTTACCATCGCCTCCCTGAGATAAATGTTCGACGGATTCTTCGGCACTTTTGATTTTTCATGAGAATCCGGTCTTAAAGAATATTGAATGGCTTGTCCGTCGCCAAACAAGTAGGCGGCACAGCTATAATACCTCAAATCCAGCGGACTGGCGTGCGTTTTGGCGTACAAGCCCTGCATAATACCATCGAGCAAATGCGAATCAAACGGATTAATAAAGTAAAACAGAGGTGTGTCTTTATAGATCTGCTTTTGCAATTTGAGGTTCTCAATGATATTCGGTGTCGTAAATGTTGGTGCGCTTATGCCCAGAAAATCCTGAGTCATCTTTTCGTCGTCGATTAACTTTTTGCCGTCCACGCCCATCAATTTGATGCCGATACTCAATATCCCGTTATTTTTTATATCAGGAGTCACTAAGGGGCCGGGGCCTGCAAATCGAACCCAGGCGGGATATATCGCAGGGTTTTTGAAAATTCCTTTTTTCAGACGTTCTTCGTGGAGAGGCAGAATTTCGAATTGCGCTTTGAGCAGGCCGTAAGTTTCGGTGTTGCCGGCCCGCTCAGCGATACTGTGTTGATAGTGCTTCGCTAAAAATGCGGTCATTTGTTCGGTAATCTGTCCGGTAATCTCTTTCTCATTCGGAAGAAGCTTTTCTTCAGCGATACCAAGGTTTTCGTTTTTTCGCCAAATATTGATCAGAAATTGCGTAACGGCAGAGATTGGCTTCCGAAAAAGCTTATCAAATGTATCGCGGTAAACGGGGTTTAAGCGCCGTGTAAAATGAATAAAGCCAATCAACAAGTTGTGCANNTAGTTGCCAGATATTTAATGGCACGAATACCCGGCATAAAAAAATACCCTCCGCCCCGAACATCTACAAAACGGGGCAGGTTGTGAGTGCGCTTCCTAACGGGGCTTCCCGGCATAGTAAATGAAGAAGGAATCCCGTCTCTCCAGGTGTCGTTATCCCCGACAAGCGGATCGGGGTCATTGTACAAACCGGCAAAATTCCGGTTGTTAACCCAGGTTTGCTGAATGAATTCAAACTGTCGCCTGATATTTCCATTGAAACAAATGAAATAAATCCCGCGTTCGGTGTTTTGCTCCGAACTTGCCAGAATCGCTTCGGGCTCCAGTGACGGATCTACAGGACTGCCGTAAGATCGGCCCCGACGAAGCAAGCGATGTCGTTTCGCAATGGCGATGGCAGTTTTTGAACCCGGATCCGGAGGCAGTGAACCACGCGGATTCGACCTGCGAATATGAGAACCAAACGGGCATTTCAATCCAAGTGGATCTGTTTCATGGTACATAAAATCGTTTTGGCTACCCAATTCAGGTTGATCATGGTCGCCGGTTAGTGACAGCGGAGCTCCACTCGGCCAGCGCCCAACCATTTTTGATGCCAATTTAATTCGGGCTTCAGGATTGGTACTGTTATCTGAATTTCTGGTTTCCTGATCGATAAACTGCCAGAACTCGCGAACTTTTTGATGTAGCTGCCGGAAGACCAGGTAACTGCCATTACGACCAAAGTCATGATCACCTGATCCATTTATATCTAATGGCAGGATTCTTTTGTTATCGGCTTCAGATTTAACCATAGGACTAACTGTAAACTGGTCGTATTCATTCGGGTATCCCAGGATAAATTCCCCGGCACGAACTGTATTCTCTTCGGTTCCCGATTTTGAAAGCCCCGCGATAATGGGTTGCGAAATGCCGTCGGCAAAGCCAAAATGTTCTTTCCCGTTCAATGATAAAGTCTCCAATTTTTGGCCAACCAGGATAAGTCCGGCTTTTTCGAGACCGTTTGTGTTGGCTTCATAGAATGTTTTAAGCGTTTCTTCGTCACGGGCATAAAACATCAGTAAAATATGAATTTGTTCAGTTTTCGGACCGCCCCACTGCCATTGATTCGGGGCACTTTCTCCCTGATCTCCAAGAATCCGGCTTCTATACCCGCTTGTCATACCTTCCAGGAACTCGGTAGAAAATAAAGCCAAAGTCTTCGAATTCAGACCGAGAATCCGAAGACCCTCGAATGTAAATGCGATGTTCAGACAGGTATTATCGGGTTTGGTCGCACCATCCTGTACTTTGCCTGCCATATCCGCTAACCAATCTTTAGCTTTACCAGCATCCGTTATTCGCAAAAACACAAAGCATGCAGCCGTGAGGTTGGCATAGCCACGTACAATTATACCCTGAATATCATCAACTTCCAGTTTGTACTCTTGAGTTCCCATTCAGTAACTTTTATTTATTGGTGAAACGAAAAAAGCTATGGCCGTCAAAACCGTTGCAGCCATTTTTCAATATCTTTTGTCTTCATTTTACACCAAAGCCCTTCCCTGATTTTTGCATTGTTCCTGAGATTAACGGCCGAGAGGCTGGGATAAGCGGTGTACCAAACCTGCGAAACAATTTGGCGCTCATTGATAAACGCCTTGAATGCCTGTTCATCTTTTGCGCCATTTTTAATCAACCAATTTGTTTTGGGATACCCAACACCGTTGCTGAAAGCAGCATTTAAACCCCATGCTACCTTGTTGATAAAATCGTCCATATAACTTTCCAGACTTCCATCGTAATTGCTGAGAAAAATTACGCGCCGGTTTTGGTCAAGCATGACTAATCGAAAAAAATGGATTGTATCGATAACGGTGAGTTTGCCATTGTTATAAATAAAGTGAGCCGCGAAATTGAGTCCCCAAAGAACAATTTTCAAGGTTAAGTATCGAAACCAACCCGGTTTGACAAATCCNNGTTATCCTGTTTCTCTTTTATGCGTAAAATGACGAGGCCTACAAGAAGTAAAGGAATCAGAACGGGCAGCAATATCAAAAGCGCAATAAGAATAATGCTGAACTTAAAAATCTCACTGGCACTCCAAAAGGACTTCCGCCTGGTGGCAGATGGTGTCGCCCAGTTCAGACTTGGTGAATTCGCGACAAAATCTTGAATAGCAGAACGCACTTTTTCAGCATTAAAATCTGACCATTCCTTTTTATCCAGAAATTCTTCAACTGCGTCATGAAGTTGAACATCCTTTTGAATCTGCTGCAAGGTTCTGCCGATGGTATTGATGTAGAATGCCTGAACAGCTATTTGATGACTATGGAGATAATTAAGCCTGCTTTCCGGAGTTCGTCTAGTTTCGTCAGGATAACCCTCACAAAAACGAAAAATTTGGTCGAGGCCCTCACCAGTAGATTGCACCATTTGCTTCAGGTGCGTTTCCAAATAACCATCAAAATTGCTTGAAAAAATCAGTTTAGCTTGGATACTCTGGCCCTTTTCGTCAGTTACTTCTTCTAGGATTACAAAACGGGCAAAATGGGTATCATTCATTTTCTTAAATGGCATGATATTATTTCCGTCAACGTCCCTGTTGATTTCAGCCAATACGGCTTTAAGGTCGTGGATTGCCTCTGGTTTGATCGCCGTGCATAGTGTATATGCGCTCTGTTGCATCCTGTTAGCAGGTTTTAAAATGTTTTCAAATATTCAACGAGTTCTTTCTTTTCATCGGGAGTAAGATCTGTTCCGTATAAATGTCCCTGGTTGCTGTTACCGACAACATCTGTGTTGTATTTGAAAAACTGGAATCCATTTTCCTCTGGCACATTTGAGATAAAACCAACATTAGCGCTGTCAACAACGTCGTAACCGCGATAAAAAACTTTTGTCCGGTTTTCAGGAATCTGTAGAAGATCCATCAAAGTTGGCACCGAACCATTATGCAAATAGGGCGCTCTTGCCCAAATGCCATCCAGCGGAACAGCTTTATAACCATTTGTCTTACGGAAATGCGTAAAAGTCGAGTCGTAACCTTCCTTGATACTCCACTGCTTCAAGGCTTCTGCTGCAGATTCCGGCCACGAATTTAACCGGTGAGGATCGGTTCCAACCTCATTGATATCGACAACCTGCCCCACGTTCGGTTGACCGAAAGCATGACAAGCTGCGCAGTTTTTATCAAATATTTCGCGGCCTTTGTCCGCCAGTTCATGATTTAAAGCGAATGGAAACTTTGGCGGTTGTANNAGAAAACCTCAAATCGTTTGGTATTAAAGCCATCCCAGTGAACAGCCTGGTCCTTTTGGGCTTTTGCATCCCATAATGTCAGAATATCATAAGCGCCAACCGTTTCATAATCCGACTTTGGGATTCCAAGTGGAAGACTGAGCAAACCCAGGCCCGACCTACCCGGGCCATAAGGCGGCTGGTTCTCCTCCCAGGCCGAATCTTCCCCTCGTTCACGCAAGGCATCCTTAACTTTTGGTACAATCAGATAACGATATAGAAGCGTTTGGATAAATGATAATTCGCGATTTTTTTTAATTTCTTTGACCACATTTTCCGGTGAAAATTTAGGATCATTTACGCAATTGAAAAGAAATCGTTGATAGGCTTGAGCGTTGAACTGGGGCGCCGTGCCTGCCAAAAGTAATTTTGGCTTTTCATTCGGTTGCGTTCGGTAGGTGCCTGTATGGCACATCGCACAATTGACGCCTAAACGTGAAAAGCCAATCGTTTTTTTACTCAACCCGATTGGCATATTTTTGCCATCCTCCCAAATGAACCCGAAGCATGCATAGGGTTTCATACCTTGTGCCCCAGCCGGCAAATACCCGGGAAACATTTCAGGCAAGACTTTCCACACCAGNNACCAGGTAGGGGAGTCCTTTATTTTCGGTTCCAAGGGAGCCATACTTATAATGTTCTTCATCTGATGTGTAATTTACAGGGACCTCCCGAAAAAGATTGGTGTACGCTATAAATCCCAATATGGCAGCCAGAACCAGAAATAATCCGATAACTATTTTAATTTTCATAGTTGTTGCCTTTTAAAGTGGTCAAAGAATAATAATAGTATCACCCGATTCTAACGCGTTCATGGATTTAACGTGTTTTTGACCCTGGTAGAATTACCCGGAGTTTTTCTAAATAGAAAAAGCAGAAATAATACAACAAAGATTCCGTCAACAATTGCGGGGAAAAGAACAGTCAAACAGGCAATGCCAATGATGTAACGATAGCTCAATACCAAAACATCAAATAGCTTCCCTATTATGCCTAACCAGACAATGCCGCGGTTTTTGGTAACATCGAGCGAGACAAGAAAATAACCGATGCCAATTGCAATAACTGTAAATCCGAAATCACTCCAAAATCTGTATGTACTAGCGACTTCCGGATTTTCGGTGTGATAGGCCAGTCCATAACTCCAAACCGGGAAAAAGAAAATGGGTATGCCTATGGCAAAATTAAATAAAGCAGCAGCTAAAAAAATGCGCGACCAAAATCCTGTTTTAATATGAGTCATAACAGTAATTTTGAGAAACTNNAAACAGAAGCCCCCTTTCATCTGGAATTTCGCAGCTACGCTACGTCAGTCACAGTTTTAACGGTGTGCTCCAACATACAATTTAACCCTAAAAAGTGGAGTTATATTCCATTATTTGGGTGATAAAAGTTCATGTTGTTGTCTATAAATGAATATCTTAGTACAAGATAAAAATAAAATAAAAGATAAACAAATCTTTTTATATAAAGTTTAAAATTTGAAACATATAAAAAAAA
>DQHT01000159.1 GCA_003531115.1 Bacteroidota bacterium
AGGTACCCCGGTGGGAACGATAGCATTTCTAAAATTCAATTAGCTACCAAGTACCTCAACCTTTACCTTCTTCCTCATCGCCCTCACTACCAACAACAAACTAATTGCTGAAAATACAGCTCCGGTTAAAAACGCGGCTCCTGGAAAGTAGGGAATCGCCTGGCTATCTGCGAAATGGGCGTATACATTGGTCATCAATAGCGGACCGATAATCAGCGACAAACTCATCATGGCCGACATGGCTCCCTGAAGTTCGCCTTGTTCATCATTACCAACCAGATTCGACATGATTCCCTGTATGGCAGGTCCGGCAATTCCTCCGAGACAATACAGTACCAGTATTGGATACATCATCCATCCCTCTTTGGCAAAAGCGAAAAGGGCTAAGCCGGCGATGTAAAAAAGAAAGCCAATAACAATAGCTCTTTCGGACCCTAATTTTGGTATGGCCACGCGGATCAATCCTCCCTGAACGGCTGCGGAAATGAGCCCGACAAAGCCGAGTGAATAACCTACCATTTTTTCGTCCCAATCGAACTGGTCCATGGTAAAATAATTCCAGGTAGATTGAACGGCATGGGAAGCTACATAAACAAAAAACAAGCCTCCTAACATGGCGCGCAGTTTGGGGAACTTAAAGATCTTTGATAAGGTACCTACCGGATTGGCCCGCTTCCAGTCAAATGGCCGGCGGTTTTCTTTGCTTAAGGATTCAGGAAGAATAAAGTAGCCATATACCAAATTCAACAAACTAACCGCTGCTGACGCATAAAAGGGTATCCGTGTACCAAACTGACCGAGCAATCCTCCGAAAAAAGGACCGAGAATAAATCCTACACCGAAAGCTACTCCGATCATCCCAAAATTCTGTGCCTTGTTTTCCGGGGTGGATACATCCGCGATATAGGCCGAACAAGTGGTGAAACTGGCGCCGAATATNNACCGAATATTCCGGCTAAAATTCTTCCGATAAATAACCAGCTATATGTCGGAGCGAGCGCAAGTAACAGGTAGTCAAGTCCGAAACCAAGCAAGCTCAATAGCAGCACGGGTCTCCTTCCATACTTATCACTTAAACCGCCTATTATTGGTGCAAACAGGAACTGGAAAAAGGCATAAACGAACATCAAAATGCCCCCGTAACGGGATGCTTCACTCAGTTCAACTCCCTTTAATTCAACGATAAGTTTTGGAATGACCGGGATAATAATTCCAAGTCCGATAACATCCAGTAACAAGGTTATAAAAATGAACCCAACAGCGGCTTTTTTCATTCTTCTATAAAAAAACTTCATTCGCCATTTGCATGGCTACATTAAATTGTTCTTCGTCAACACCGGGAGATTCCTGGTTGTCTTTTAAAAAACGGAGCAAATTTTCAGTTGGCATGTTGCCGGTTAGGGTATCCGCGGCCATCGGACAACCTCCGTAACCCTTGATCGCTCCATCATAACGTGTACAGCCAGAATCATAGGCAGCTTGTATCTTTTCCCTCCACGACTCCGCGCGGGTGTGCAAATGGGCGCCGATCTCTGTGTTTGGATGGTCCTTGCTCAACTGCGAATAGATCAAACGGATGTTTTCCGGATTGGAAACGCCAATAGTGTCGCTAAGAGAGATAATCCTGATCCCTTTTTTTACCATATGGTCCATCCAAAAGGAAACAATTTCCGGGCTCCACGGATCGCCATAGGGATTTCCGAAGCCCATGCTCAGGTATACCACCAGCTGTTTATTGTGTTTCAGGCAAAGGTTCTGAATATAATCAACCCGGGTTACCGCCTCCTCTATGGTCGAGTTGGTATTCCGGATCTGAAACGTCTCGCTAACGGAAAAAGGAAATCCCAAATAACTCACTTCATCGAAGCTTATTGCATCATCCGCCCCTTTGTTGTTAGCTACGATGCATAAGAGGCGGGTCTTTGTCGCACTCAGGTCAAGATTCCGAAGCACCTCAGCAGTGTCTTTCATCTGAGGAATGGCTTTGGGCGACACAAAACTGCCGGCATCGAGGGTATCAAATCCTACTTTTAATAATTGCTGTATATACCTGATTTTTTGAGCCGTAGGGATGAAGTCGTGGATACCTTGCATGGCATCTCGGGGACATTCAATGATTTTAAAAGCCATTCCTTGGTAAAATTCCGTTTAAGAAGGTCAAAATTAACCAAATGCCCGACGTTTTTAATAACTTTGCGCCCTTGTTTTCAAGGAATTCTTGTGATGTTGAACGAAAATAGTAAAGAAGAAACTACCGATCCGATCAGTGAAGCGGTTGACCAGACGCCGGAAATGGCCGAAAAAACCGAGTCTCTGAACGAACCTGAAGGAGATGAAACAACAGACAATACTGGTGTTTCAGAAGAAATTGATACGGTTGAAGAAAAGGCTAAACCAGAAGCGATCGAAATCGCCGGGGAAACTGATGCCGCCGGGGAATCCGATGTCGCCGAAGAAAGCCCGATTGGCGATCCAAATCCTGTCGAAGAGCCTGGTCTGGTCGAAGAAGCTAGTGCTGTCGAGGAGGTAAATGCAATCGCGGAAGTTGCGGAAGTGCACGACGAAGTGGAAGACGCTCCCTACCGTATGGACGACGACCATGATCATGAAGAAGAAACCGATTTCAGCATATTAAGCAAGGAACAACTGCTTGAGCTGATCGAAGAAACAGCCAAACAGGATGATCTTTCCCGCGCAACCCGTATAGCCAGGGAAGTTAAATCTCACCTGGAAGTAATCTTCGCGGAAGAAGAGCATACTGCACTGGATACCTTTTTGGAAGAAGGCAATGAAAAAGATGATTTCGCCCCAAAACCAAACGAATACAAAATGCGTTTTCTCGACGCTTACAAAAAAATACAGGCGAGAAAAGGAGAACAACGCCAACGTATCGAGGATGAAAAGCAAAAAAACCTAGAGATAAAACGCCGTATACTTGAAGACCTGAAAGCCCTTACGGAAAATGACGAAACGGATGACTCGCTCAACCGGATCAAGGAGCTTCAGAATGAGTGGAAAAAGATCCGTGCCGTACCGCATGAACATGTTCAGGAACTGTGGGATTCTTACCGCTTTTACCTCGATAAATTTTATGATAACCTGTCGATAAATTTTGAGTTAAAAGAACTCGACAGAAAGAAAAACCTTGAAGCAAAGATCGACTTGTGTATGAAGGTTGACCAGCTTCAGGAAGAGCCTTCGGTAAAGGTGGCCATGAACCTGCTCAATAAATTCCACGACGAATGGAAACATACAGGCCCGGTTCCCAAAGAATATTCAGAAGAAATATGGGCGCGTTTTAAAGCGGCCTCCGATAAAATTTATGAGCAGAAAAAAGTTCAGATGGATGAGCTGCGTGAAATGCGGCGCAAAAACCTCGAACTGAAAACCGCCCTGAACGAACGACTCGAGCAGGTGGCTACCCTGCTTTACGAAAAACCTAAAGAATGGATCGAAAAAACCGAGCAGATCAATGCTCTGTTTGAAGAATGGAAGAAGATCGGTCCGGTTCCGAAAGAACAAAATGAAAGCGTTTGGGGAAGATTTAAAGACCTCCGCAACCATTTCTATCGCCAAAAAAATAATTTCTTTAAACACCTCAATAAGGAAAAAACAGAAAATCTTAGCGTGAAAGAAGCCCTCTGTGTGAAGGCGGAAGCACTCAAAGATTCGGAAGACTGGCTTAAAACCACCAATGAACTTATCCGTTTGCAGGGAGAATGGAAAAAAGTGGGTCCGGTAACCGAAAAACACAGCGACGAAGTATGGAAACGTTTCCGCTCGGCCTGCGACGCGTTTTTTACCCGGAAAGAGGAGCATTTCAAAGGACAAAAAGACGAACAGGAACATAACCTGGATCTGAAAAAGAACCTGCTGAAAGAGGTAAAAGAACTCGAAGCACTCACCGAAGCGCAGTCGGATGAAGTATTTAAAAAACTTCGGGAGATCCAAAAATCATGGAATGCGGCCGGTTATGTGCCGATAAAATTCAAAAATCAGATCCAAAAGGATTTCAGCAGCAGCGTGGATGCCTTATACAAAAAGCACAAACGCAATGCGGAAGATATGAAGGAGGGCCAGCTCACCGAACATTATGATGAGCTTGCTGCCAGTGCGGATGGTAAAAAACGTTTACAAGCCGAAGAACGTCGGGTTAAGGAAAAATTACGTTTTCTTAAAAACGATGTCGTTACTTTGGAAAACAATATTGGTTTCTTCTCAAATAGCAAAACTGCCGGACCATTGATCAAAGGTATCAAGGACAAAATTGCCCGGGCCAATGAACAAATGGAAAGGTTGCAAAAGGAGCTGGATACCATTAAAAAGCATTACTAGTGCTTGAACTGGCAAGACAATATGCTTCGTATTATGTGAACGCAAAAACAAAACACGGGGTACATTCCCCTTTTGTTTTTGACCTGATCACAAAAGTTTTTGAAGACAAGGAAGTCTATCCCGACTACCTTGTGGTTGAGAAACTGCGGCAGGACCTGTTAAATAACCGGCTTATTACCGAAGTGGAAGACTTTGGTGCCGGGGGTGAAAAACAAGCTGTTTCTGAAAGAAAAATATCGGATATCGCTGCGCGCGCCGCAAAACCTGCCCGTTGGGGAAAGCTGCTTTATCGGCTTTGCAAGTATTTTAAGCCCCAAAATATGCTCGAATTTGGCACCTCTTTGGGGATTACATCAGCGTATCAGGCTTTGGGCGCCAGACAAGGATCCGAATCCTTTCGCTTTGTGAGCCTGGAAGGGAGCAAAAACCTGGTGGAACTTGCCCATATTAATTTTAAGGAATTAGGCATCGACAAGGACATCCACCTGGTTACCGGTAATTTTGATAAAACCCTGCCTAAAGTACTGGAAGATTTTGAGCGGCTCGATTATATTTTTATTGACGGCAACCACCGGAAGGCACCGACACTCGATTATTTTAATCAGATGCTCGATAAGGCCCATAACGACACAGTTTTTATCTTTGATGATATCCACTGGAGCAAAGAAATGAGCGAAGCCTGGGATGAACTCAAGGCACATCCTAAGGTAACGGTTAGTATTGACCTGTTTTATATTGGTTTAATTTTCCTCCGTAAAGAGCAGGAAGAAGAACATTTTGTGATCCGGTTTTAGACGTTAATTCTCTGACTTCTTCAAGTCATACGTCTTCAACTCCCCATTCAGCGTAATGTCCAGCGTAAGTCCTTTTTTACTATTGGGTAGATCGGTCAGGGTATAGAGCAAAAATTCCCCTTCTTTTAGATTGAAACTCATGTTACGTACTTTCCGCCCTTTGTGATCACGGAGCACAAGTGTCATCGTTTGAGCCTTGGAGGAATAAAAATGAACCGGGATCTGATCATAATATTCCGGGTTAATTTCCTGCAACCATTGGTCCTGAGTATAGTCGAAATTTGGGTCACCGCCTAATAAGCGGTTCGCAATAAGCATATCGGGAATGCCATAGCCGAAGGTATTGTCGGGATGGCTGTAACGATCGGCACTTTGTTCGACGGCTTTGAGGATTTCCATATTGGTTTTCGTCGGGTGGGCACTCCATAAAGAAGCCACCATACCACACATGACCGGAGAGGCAAAAGAGGTTCCCTGGCTTGGATAAAATTTTCCTTTGGATGATGCCACAAAAGTAGCGGTTGCCTGTGCACATACATTCGGTTTAATCCGCCCGTCGGAGGTGGGTCCGTACGAACTGAAGCTCGAATGTTCACGGTAAATGTCTACGCCACCTACCGTTAAAATACTATCTGCATCAGCCGGAACGCCGATATAACGCCAGTCGCCATCACCTTCATTTCCTGCTGCATTACAAACTATCATACCAACTCCTGCACAGCGTGTTGCAGCACGGGAGATCAGGGATGTGCCGTTCAGGGCCTTGTAGGTATAGCTTAAGGTTTTTTCATCGAAGCGGGTATAGCCTAAAGAGGAATTGATCACGTCAGCTCCCGCGGAATCCGCAAATTCGGCTCCGGCTATCCAGTTGGATTCTTCTATCGGGAATTCAGAAAAATTATCTTCGGTACGGATCAGCCAATAGGAGGCAGAAGGCGCCGTGCCGATCATCTGCCCGGGAAGCAGGGAAGCCATACAGGAAAGCACATTCATTCCATGCATGTCGTCTTCATATACCAGCGTATCCTTTTTAACGATGTCGTATGTTCCTAATAGACGACCTTCTTCACGCATTTTATCGAAGACTTCCATTTCATCCACTTTGTAAAAACCGGCATCCAGAACAGCGATAACGATGCCCTGACCTTTATGTCCCAGGTTATGAAGTTCATCCCCGGCGAGCATATCCGCCTGTCCGAACCCAAACCCATATTCACTTTCATTATCCGGCTTTTTCGGAGCGTTCATACTCAGCATAAATTCCATCATGGCATCCGGACTTTTCGGTGGGTTTTCGCTTTCCACCTTCATATAAAGCAGGCGGGTGCCTTTTACATAGGGCAGTTTACGAATATCTTTGAGTAGGGATGTGTCGTTGATACATTGAATGGTTACGCTGTTAAACCAGCGGGAACTATGCAATACCTGTACACCCAGTTTTTCAATTCCTTCGCGGTAAGCAGGAGTAATTGGCAGATCCTGATAGGTAACGGCGATGCCTTGTTTTTGGCGTCTTTCAATGGAACGCTGCGACAAAAATGCTTCCGGTTTATCGATAGAATACCCGTTGTTTTCTTTGTCGTTCAGCTCAACCCAAAACTTATAAACGGTAGTTTGTCCGTATACCGGTGCCAAAACCAGCATCAAAAAGCCTGCAGCAACACTTCTCATCATGATCCGAAAATTTGCCGGAAAGGTAGCGAAAATTATACCTCAAATGAGGATTCGATCCATCCTCCGCCGATGACATCCTCCCCTTCGTAGAAAACAGCCGACTGTCCGGGAGCAATTGCATTTACCCGGGTATTAAATTGAACTTTCACGCGGTCGCCTTCCTGGTGCAGGGTTCCCATGGCTCCGGCGTCTTTATAACGTATTTTGGCCAGGGCTTCCATCGAATCAGGTATGGCGTCGTATTTCTGCAGGTTCAGTTTCCTCACCCACATGCCATTGCGTTCCAGGTCTTCTTTTTTTCCGAGTACCACGGTATTGGTGTCCGGACGTATTTCCGTTACATACATTGGCTCACCCAAAGCGATCTCAAGGCCTTTACGTTGGCCGATGGTATAAAAAGGATATCCTTTATGTTTTCCCAGGAAAGTTCCATCCGTAGTCACAAAATCTCCTCCATCAACGCGCTCTTCGAGTCCTTCTACCCGGTTGCGCAGAAACTGACGGTAGTCATTATCCGGCACAAAACAGATCTCATAACTTTCACTTTTTTTGGCGAGGTCGGAATAGCCCATATCGATGGCCATTTGTTTGATCTCTGGTTTATGGAACTGGCCCATAGGAAAGAGGGTCCGCGCCAGGTTTTTTTGTGCCAGTCCCCAGAGCACGTAACTCTGGTCTTTATTCAGGTCCTTACCCCGTGAAATAAAATAGCGCCCATTATCCGGGTTCTGATTTCTTTTTGCATAATGGCCCGTTGCGATAAACTCACAATCGAGTTTGTCGGCACGTTTGAGCAAAGCCTCCCATTTGATATGGGTATTGCACAAAACACAAGGGTTTGGGGTCCTACCGGCCAGGTATTCTTCCACAAAATTGTCGATCACAAAATCGCCAAATTCATCGCGGATATCCAGGATCATGTGATGGATGCCATGCTGCACCGCAATGGCCCGGGCATCGTTGATCGAATCAAGACTGCAGCACCCGGTTTCCTTCCCATTCACCTTCGACGTTTCATAGTCCCAGGTTTTCATGGTGATACCGACTACTTCATAACCTTGTTCGCGCAGCATAATGGCGGTAACGGTACTATCTATACCGCCGCTCATGGCTACCAACACTTTACCCCTTTTACTCATTGCGGTGCAAAGGTACGAAAGATTGGAATGATTCTAAATAGCTATGGGAAGTTCCAAATTCCAAGTTCCAAATTCCACTTGGGGTAAGGTGGGAGCGGACCTGCGGTCGGAGCGGGGGAGCGAAGGAGCGGTAGAACCAAAATTTGTAATCTTGGAACTTGGAATTTGGAACTTGGAGCTTTTATGGCATATTCGTAATAATCATCGCCGCTACCAACAAAGTCAGGAAATGATAAACGGTATTGATAAAAAACAACTTCCAGGAATTGTTTTCCCAGGCCATGCGGCTGAGGTCTCCGGGTAAGTAGAAGCCCAGCCAGGTAAAAATGGAGGCCATTAAGGCCATGGCTGTCGGCTCCATGCCTTCGGGAGTGGGTTGTCCCCAGGTTGCCGGGTGCCAAACAGCAATATTGTGAGCAAATACCCAGGCCATCAGAAAGTTACCGATCACCATGATGGCCATACCTTTGATCAGAACTCCGGATCCGGGTTTTTCGTCAACTTTGAGTCCCAGCTCTTTGGCCCAGAGTTTACCAAAAAGAGGAGTGTACCAGATAAAGCCAAGAAAGAAGTTGGCAACAACAGCGATAAGGATCGCCACATAATTCAGTTCAATGATAGGTTCCATATTGTTTATATTGGTTTAAAGGTCTAAAAACGAAGCTAATAAGAATTATTTAAAACTTTTATAAAAAGATATTCAACAATCGACAGACGTCTTTTTCGCTTCTTTCTTACCCCTATCTTTGCGGCCTTGCAAAACTACCCCGCACATATCGAAGAAAAACTGGGCTTTGACCAGATCCGACACAAGGTGGCCGGATTTTGTTATGGTCCATTAGGGAAGGAACTTGCCCAAAAGGCAGCCTTCAGCTCCCGGCATGAAAAGATTACCCTTTGGCTGGGACAGGTTAAAGAATGGTTGTCGCTTTTTCAGGAGGAAGAACATTTCCCTGAAGGCCATTACCTGGATGTGAGCCGCTTTATCCATAAACTCAAAATTGAAGGCTATTACCTCCGCGAAGAGGAATTCCATGAGATCCGTCTCATGCTGCGTACCATCGATGCGGCGACCCGGTTTTTCATACAACGTAAGGAGACTTGTCCGCTTCTTTTTGATATTCTGAGGGAAGTAAGTCCGCAAAAAGCCTTGATCCAGGAGATCGAAAAAATTATCGATGAAGAAGGTAAGATGCGGAACAATGCCAGCCAGGAGCTCAACCAGATCACCTCATCCATCGCCAAATACGAACGCGAGCTCCATAAAAGGGCACTGCAGATCTACCGCAAGGCAAAAGAAGAAGGCTGGACCGCCGATACGGAGATCAGTGTGCGCGATGGAAGATTGGTTATTCCTGTATTGTCAGAACATAAGCGCAAGTTCAAAGGTATTGTGCATGATGAGTCGGGTTCCGGACAGATCCTCTATATCGAACCGGCAGAGATCATCGAGCTGAACAATGAAATCCGCGAATTGCAACTGGAAAGAAGGAGGGAAGTGGAAAAGATCCTCCGCCTTTTGACGGCAAGCATTGCACCCCATGAAGCGGAGATCAGCAGCTTCAATAAAAAACTGGGGGTATTGGATTTCATCCGCGCCAAAGCCCTGTTTGCCAGGGATATGGATGGATCAGTGCCCGAAGTGAGCACCGAGGCCGGTGTTAGCTGGAACAAAGCCTATCATCCCCTTTTATACCTCCATCACAGGCAAATTAAACTTCCAACAATTCCACTGAATATTTATCTGGATGAGGAAAAACGTATCCTGATCATCTCCGGTCCGAATGCCGGAGGAAAATCGGTGACCCTGAAAACAACCGGTCTCCTTCAATACATGGTACAATGCGGATTCCCGGTGCCGGTTGGTGAGAACAGCCGCACCCAGGTGTTTAAGCAGATCTTTATCGATATCGGCGACGAACAATCGCTGGACAATGACCTTTCAACCTATTCTTCCCACCTCAATAATATGCGCCATTTTCTGGAGTATTCACGGAGAGGCACCCTGATTTTGATCGATGAGTTCGGAACGGGAACCGACCCGCAGTTTGGAGGTCCCATGGCTGAAGCCATTCTGGAGGAATTAAACAAAAAACACTGTTATGGCGTAATAACCACCCATTATAGCAACCTGAAGTTATTGGCCAACCGTAGCAAAGGACTGGTCAACGGAGCCATGGCCTATGATGCCGAAAAATTACAGCCCTTGTACCGACTGGAAATCGGCAAACCCGGATCTTCCTTCGCTTTTGAGGTAGCGGCAAAAATTGGTTTACCTGAAGCCATCATCCAAAAAGCCCGGAACAAGGTAGGTGCCAAACAAAAGAATGTGGATGACCTGCTGGTGAGTCTGGAAAAAGAACGCCTCGAAGCACAGGAGCAGTACGAACTCGCCCAGGCATCCGAATCCCATTATGAGCGTTTGAAAAAGGAATACGAAAAGCTCAAAGAAAACCTGGAAGAACGTCGGAAACTGGTCCTTCAACAGGCCCGTGAAGAGGCACACCAGATCTTAAAAAATAGCAATAGCCTGGTTGAAAAAACTATCCGGGAGATACGCGAAACCGCCAAAGACCTTCCTGTAAAAACGACCGCACGAAAGGAACTTGACACTACGCGAAAGAAACTGGAGGAAAGCATCAAAAAGGACAAACCTGCAGAGGTATTCGAAAGGCCCGAAGTGGGCGACCAGGTAAAAATTTCCGGACAAAACACAGTTGGGAAATTGCTTGAAGTATCGAAAAATAAAGCTACTGTTGAGTTCGGCGAATTACGCACCCAGGTAGATATCAAAAGGCTGGAAAAGGTGGGTCGGAAAGAAGCCCGCAGTTTATCCAGATCATCTTCCGCTTATGGAGATGAAAATTTACGAACCGATTTTCATATGGAGATCGATGTACGCGGCAAAAGGGGAGATGAAGCCGTAAAAGAGGCCGTTTCTTTCATTGACCGCGCCATCATTTATGGCTTCGAAAAGCTCCGCATCATCCATGGCCGTGGGGATGGTATCCTTAAGAAACTCATCCGTAGGGAGCTTAAAAACATTCCTGGTATTGAAAAGCTCGAAGATGAGCATATTGATCAGGGGGGGGATGGGGTGACGGTGGTTACACTGAAATAATTTGTTGAGGAGATAAGGTGATGAGGAGGTGAGGGGGGTGAGAAGATGAGAGGATTAATCCATATAGTCCGTCACCCTGAGCAGGCGAACGGCCTTTTATATTTTGCAGAATCCTCACGCCGTGTCGAAGGGCGACGGACGGAGCAGCCCCTTTGTCAGAACCCGGATTAATGGGATTAATTGATTTTTGGGATTATTTAAAGCGCCCTTAAGGATAGCCTTAATACAAATAAACTTTAAAAAAATTTCTGGTTCAACGGACAAACCCTTCGGAAAGGACTAATTTTCAGAAGGATAAGGGTTTCAGAGCATTTCAATGGATGATATAATAGTCCCTCTGCCAAGTAGTCCCAGTGGGACAAAAGTCGAACTTTTGGGTTGATCTGAATCGCATAATCTGAAAAAACATGTCCAAAGTTTCGGACACGAACTTCGGAAAAGACGAAGTTTCCATAATGCGCAGGTTTCAGGCAATGGCAATTGAAGTTAATCCGGTGTTTATTCGGGTTTTTTAGTGATGATCCTGAATTTGCTACCGGGTGACGGTGCTTTTGTTGGAATTTGGAATTTGGAACTTGGAGCTTTCTTTTCCTTATCTTTGATAATCATGACCAAAAGACTACTTCTATTATTCCTTATAACCGGTATTGGTAGGCAGCTTCATGCCCAGATCACCATCCAATCCACCCACATGCCCAAAGCCAACGATACCTTTCGTTTCGTAACGGGAAACCCGGTGAATTATATTGGGCAGGTGGCTCAAAACGGACCGGGACAGTATTGGGTTTTTGGACCGGAATCGCCAAAAATTACCAGTGTGGTAGCCTATAAAAGCTCCCTGAATACACCTTATGCATTCTTTTTTTTCAATACAGTGGGACTGAAAGTGGCTGATAGCATTGGGCTGGCTCAATTTAAACTCGAGGATGTGTACCAGTTTTATTCCAATAGCGCTGCTTCCTACCGCATCGAAGGCTTGGGATTTAAAATAAGTCTGACTCCCTTGCCATTGGCAGGAAACTATCAGATAGAAGATAAGGTTTACTTTTTCCCGCTGGAATATGGGAACCGCGACAGCAGTACCTTTAAAGTAAATATCAGCATTCCTCTCATCGGCACCTATAGCCAGTCGGGATACCGCATTACGGAAGTAGTTGGCCACGGAAATGTGATCATCGTTGACGATACCCTGGAATGCCTGAAGGTGCGCTCGGATATTGTTGGATCTGACACGGTTGAGACTTCCTTTGGTAAATTTGGATTTCCAACCCACCGGGTGGAATACAAGTGGCTGACTATTAAGCATCGTATTCCGGTTGTGGAGGTTACGGGCACCGAAGTAGCCGGACAATTCGCTCCAAGTCAGGCCCGGTATCTGGACCTGGCTCCACAGGGAAACCCGACTTCTGTTCAGAAAATGGCAACGGCCTCCTCCCTTGTTTATCCGAACCCGGCTCAGAATAAGCTGTTTAAAAGTGAGGATGTTCAGGAGCTTCATGCTTTCGACATGCAGGGTAAAGAAAGGTCCATAAACTGGGTAGACAATACCGGCACCATCGATTGGCCGGCCGGAATTTACCTGCTCCAGATCACCAAAACTGATGGCAGTCGCGAAAACCTGCGTTTTGTTGTTCGTGACTAAAGGATAATTCTTTTCCTTTGCGCCATGCGTGTTGTGCTCATTCTGGCTCTGTTTGTTTCCTCTTCACTAAACGCCCAGGTTTTGGTTAGTGCCAAACTCGATGGGAAATATGGATTGCTTGACACCAGCGGACACTGGTATTTGCCTCCCACCTACGATTCTTTAGGAACCTTTTACCATCAAACCGTTGGCTATTTTGTGAAAAATAAATGGGGAGTACTCCATTTCACAGGAAAGGTGATTAGTCCGGCCTTGTGGGACGAGATCAGCTATGAAGAAGAAGGGAAGATCGCGGTANNTCCTTCATCAGCTATGAAGAAGAAGGAAAAATAGCTGTTTTTGATGGAGATTATTGGGGTTTTATCGATCTCAATGGCAAAACCATTATTGAGCCTCAGTTTCTGGAGGCCGACGACTTTTACGAGGGCCTGGCCGGGGCAAGCAAATTGGAAGACAATTGGGGTTTTATTGACAGCACAGGGCGTTGGGTTATTGCGCCGCAGTTCACTTTTGTGGCTGAGTTTGTTGAAGGAAGCGCCTATGTAGAAGAGGAGGGAGAAGCGTATTCCATCAATAAAAAAGGGAAAAGATTGGATTTGGAGAGCACCATGACGGAAAGAAAACGGGTGCTGAATGACAAACGTAAAATGGGCATTCAAAACGGCGAAAACAAATGGCTGATCCCTGTGGAATATGATAATATTAGCCTGCGTTCTGGGGCAACGTATTTTTTTCTTCTCGATGGAAAATGGGGCCTTCTTGATACCTTTAACACGATACTATTTCCAAATAAACTCGAACAATACCGGCCCTTTTCAGATGGTTTGGCGCCGGTAAAACTCAATGGAAAATGGGGTTTTATCGATCATAAAGGAACTATGGTTATCCCGGCTATTTTTGAATCGGCTTTTTCCTTTTCGTATGGAAGGGCCGTGGTACAATTTAATGGAAAATGGGGAGCGATTGGTGTAGATGGGAATTTTCTGATTCCACCCCTTTATGAAATGATAACTGGACGATTTCAACATGTTCACCCTTTTGGNNTTTTGAACACGCGCCTTATGATGTGGAGCTGGATTAAGAAAAATTAACTAAATTCCGCTCTTAATTTCCCATTATTCAAATCGATCGAATGCAAAAATTGATAAACAGGTTTACCCTTATTTTGGTATTGGTTCCAATCCTGCTTCTAAATTCCTGCGGAAGAGTCGACAGATGTGAGGAAATTGGATTTGACGGAACCCTGAAAACATGTGTGACTTACCCCTTATTGAAGGTCGACCAGAGCAAAAGTTCCTGGTTCCCTTATGAGGCAGGCGATACCTTGATCATGATCAGCAATAAAGGAAGCCGGGCCCTATGGTTTGATTTAATGGGGTGGCGTTTGGACACGCACAAGGTGCACGTAAATTTTAGAACCCGGGAAACGCCCTGCGGAACAGCTGAGTGTTATGATGACGCCTATATTGAAACGTATGGGATTTACTTTGTATCACACTCCTCTCCAATCAGTATAGGATTTCAAGTTATAAAGGATATTGCCTCGTTTTCGAATGATTCAAATCAGGTAATGAATTTGCGCGATTTGCGAAGGGTGAATCTTGCAAATTCCGGTAGTGTTGGTTTTCCGATAGTCGACAATGCATCAGACATGCAAAGTCCCTTTTTTGCCTTTCAGCACAGGGACTCCCTGGATTTGTTTGGTCGAATTTTTACCGATGTGATCCAGACCGATTATGTACACTCGTCTCATGTCGCATGGATAAAACGGTGTTACGTTNNTTACGTTTCCAAATCACTGGGGCTAATTGGTTTTGAACAAAGCGATGGTGAAATATGGAGGATAGAATAAGTATGGAAATTCATCCTTTTGCTAAATTAACCTGACTCCTTTCCGCTTCAATCCAAAAAATACCCGTTTCACCAAACTTAAAAAGAGCATTCAAATAACTTGTTTCACCTTTGTTTCGAATTATAGCGAACAAACATGAAACGAATTTTTCAAGCCGCGCTCCTGATCAGCATACCCTTTTTATGGATGGCCTGCGGGAAAAAAGCGGAATCGGTGAGTCCTGAATACCGCGATCTTACCGAAGCGGTTTACGCCTCGGGCAACCTCTATCCAGTCAACGAATACCGCCTTTTTGCCAATACAGAAGGAACCTTATTTAAAAGTTTTGTAGAGGCAGGCGACAAGGTAAAAGCGGGGTCGGCCCTGTTTATGATCGACCGGGAAGTAGACCTGAGCCGATTAAACGCAGCAGCCAATGCCCTCGAGATCAGTACAAAAAATGGAGGAGAAAATTCCCCGGTACTTGCCGAACAACGCGCTGCATTGAACTCGGCGAAGGAAAAATACCAGCAGGATTCGCTCAACTATGTCCGCTACCAGGAACTCTATAAAAAAGAAGCGGTCAACCTGAAAACACTGGAGCAGTTTAAACTTGCTTATGAGCTGTCGCGCAACGAATACATGGCCCGGCAACAGGCCTATCGCCGCACCAAGGATCAACTTCGTCTCGAACAAAAAAACGCCCAAAGCAATTACGAGGCGATTTTACAATCCTACAACGAACATGCTCCGGTTAGCCGCATTAATGGCATGGTTTACGAAGTGCTCAAAGAAGAGGGCGAAAGTGTCAGAAGGGGAGAGCTACTGGCTATTTTAGGGGCTTCCGACAGCATGATCATCCGCCTGCAGGTCGATGAACTCGATATACGGAAGATCAAATTAGGCCAGCAGGTTATCATCCGCTTTGATATCGATCAGGATAAAATATACACCGCCCGAATTACCCGCATCTTCCCCAAACTGAACAAAGCCGACCAGAGTTTTCGGGTAGAAGCTGCCTTTGACGAACAGGGCCCTTCCGGCTTTTACGGCCTCACCCTCGAAGCCAATATCGTGGTAGCCAAAAAAGACCATGTGCTCAGCATTCCCCGCGAACTGTTACTGCCCGGCGATTCGGTGATCATACTCAAAGACAAAGAGGAGCAAAAAGTGAAAATCCAGGCCGGGGCCATGGACTGGGATTTTGTGGAAGTGCTCGGTGGTATTGATGAAAACACCTCTTTAAAGAAACGCTGATGTGGTTTAATCGCATAAATCTCCAGATCGCGCGTACCCACCTCTTTGCCAAAAAGAAACAAACCGCGATCGCTTCCTTAGGGGTCACCTTTGGTATCGCCATGTTCGTGCTCATGATCAGTGTCATGACCGGGGTAAACAAACTTTTGGAAGAAACCCAACTTACCAGTACCCCGCATGTCCGCATCTACCGCGATATCGGACATGAACGTCCCAGCCTGCTCAGTGCATTCAATCCCGGTGAGCGCAACTGGAACCTCGTCCATCATCAAAAACCCAAAGACGAGCCTTTAAACCTCCGAAACGGACTATTGATCGCACGTTCCCTGGAAGCAAACCCGAATGTGCTTGGTGTTTCGCCTCAGGTGAGCAGCCAGGTGTTTTTTAACTATGGTCCGGCCCAGTTAAGCGGCATGTTAGTAGGCGTGGATATGGAAAAGGAAGACCGCCTCTATTCCGTTCGCTCCAAAGTGAAAAGCGGGAGCCTGGAAGCCCTGATGGCTTCGAATGATGGTATTTTAATGGGAAAAGGACTCGCCGACAAAATGCAGGTGAAAGCCGGAGATAAAGTTACGGTTACCACCCCAAAAGGAGAAGTGGTGTTGCTTCGGGTGATCGGGACCTTTCAAATGGGAATTGGTGCCATCGACAACCTGCGCTGTTATACCTCCTTACAAACGGTGCAAAAGATCCTGCAGGAGAACACCCGCTATATCACCGATATCCATGTAAAACTGAACGACCTGAGCCTGGCAACGCCGCTGGCAAAAGAATGGCAGGACCGTTTTGCCTACCGTGCCGAAGACTGGGAAACCGCCAACGCTACGATATTGGTGAGCTTCACCATTCGTAATATCATGACCGGGGTGGTGGTGATGACCCTGTTGGTGGTGGCCGGCTTCGGTATTTACAATATCATGAACATGACGGTGTACGATAAGATGAAGGATATCGCCATCCTGAAGGCCACCGGTTTTCAGGGCAAGGATATCGTGGGGATCTTTATTTCCCAGTCGGCTTTTATCGGATTGATCGGTGCATTGCTCGGGCTGATCATCGGCTATGTACTTAGCTGGCTTGTGTCGCAGGCGCCTTTTGATGGAGGGGAGTTTTTAAGTATCGATAAGTTCCCGGTAAACATGGATCCGAAATTTTACGTTTTTGGACTGGTATTCGGCATTCTTACCACCTTGCTGGCCGGCTATTTCCCTTCCAGAAAGGCGTCGAAAATTGATCCCGTGGCTATTTTAAGAGGATGATGATGGAAAAGGTTTTAGTTGCAAAAAACATCAATAAATACTTTATGGAACCTGCCCGGTTCCAGGTATTAAAAGACATAAGTTTTGATGTAAATAAAGGAGAATTTCTTAGTATAGTCGGAAAATCAGGCTGCGGTAAATCAACTTTGTTGTACCTGTTAAGCACCATGGATACTGACTACGAAGGAAAGATCGAAATGAAAGGTACCCTGCTCACCGGAAAAACCCAGAACGAACTGGCGGCTTTCCGGAATAAAAACCTGGGTTTTGTATTTCAGTTTCATTACCTGCTCCCCGAATTTACCGCCTTGCAAAACGTGATGTTGCCCGGCTTGCGTCTTGGAGAGTATAGTGCCAAAGAAGTGGAAGAAAGGGCCTACGAAAAGTTAAGTTTGTTAGATATGCAGGATTTTGCCCTGAAAAAAAGCTCGAAACTCAGTGGGGGACAGCAGCAGCGTGTGGCCATTGCCCGGGCGCTGATCAACGACCCGGCCATCATCATGGGCGATGAGCCAACGGGAAACCTCGACAATACCAATTCAGGGATTGTTTTTGATATTTTTAAAGATCTGGCAGCGAGTATGGGACAAACCATCATCGCGGTTACCCACGATGCCGATTTCGCCAAACGCAGCGACCGGATCATTGAAATGAGTGATGGTAAAATTGTAAGCGGGGTATGAAAAAATTAAAAGGAAGGACACTCGCGTATTCCATATTTTTGGTATTGGCCATAAGCGGTTATTTTGGTCGGCTGGTGATGTTCAGGGAGATGAGCCATGCAATGAACTTCCAGTTGGTCTTATTTTCAGCGGCTATCTTTATTCTGGTTTGGGAATTTTTTGTATTGTTAAACAAGCAAATGTCCCGTTTCTTTCCCTTGCATGAGACTCCTGTTAAACGGGTTGCCATTCAGTTGGGACTAAGTTTTTTGGTTCTCTCCGGAATTCGTGGCCTGGGCATTTATTATTTCAGCGATTATTTCCCATTTGAATTAACCTGGGCTTTTAGGGCAGCGATTTATGTAGTTGATTTCTTTTTTATTGGTTGTGTCAATGCCATCTTTTTTATTCTCGAATACATTCAGAAGTGGCAGGAAAGTATTCAGCGTGCCGAAAGGCTGGAAAGGGAAAAAACGCAGGTGCAGTTCGATAATCTGAAAAACCAATTGAATCCGCATTTTCTTTTTAATGCACTGAGTTCACTGAATAGTCTTATTAAAAATAATCCGGAGCTGGCTTCAGACTTTTTGCAGCACATGAGTAAAGTATACCGCTATGTTTTGCAGCACAAAGAGAAAAATGTGGTGAGCCTGCGGGAAGAACAGGAATTTGTGCGCGACTACCTCTTCCTTTTGGATACCCGCTTTGGTGAGTCTTTCGACTTTCAGTGTACCATCCCCGATGATAAGCTGGAAGCCGGAATTGTGCCCGTTACCCTTCAAATCCTGATCGAAAACGCCATCAAACACAATACCCTGAGTGATAAAAAACCTTTGAAAATTGAGGTGTTTATTGAAGATGGATACCTCATTATGGGCAATCCGGTTCAAAGGAAAAATATCGTTCAGGGAAGCAATGGTTTTGGACTGGAAAATTTAAAAAACTTATACGCCTATCTTAGCGACAGGGAGCTGTCATGGAAAGAGGAAGACGGCGTTTTTCGCATTAAGATCCCCCTGGTTGAACGATGAGAATAGTCATTATAGAAGATGAAAAACTGGTAGCAGCAGAGCTTTTGGCCCTGCTCCGGGAATACTTACCCGAAGCCGAAGTAGAAGCTGTGATCGATAGCGTAGAAACAGGGAAGGACTGGTTTGAAAAGCAGTCCATGCCGGATCTTATTTTTAGCGATATTCAATTATCGGACGGACTTAGTTTTGAAATTTTTGAAGGACGAAATATCCTCGCGCCCATCATTTTTACTACAGCCTATGATGAATTTGCCTTACGCGCATTTCGTCTGAACAGCATCGACTATTTGCTGAAACCGATTGGAAAAACAGAATTAAAGCGGGCATTGGACAAATTCCGCCAGATCCATGGAAATGCCAACCCCGAATTTTTACGCCTGCAGTTTGAGCAACTCATGCACGATATGCGGCAGGGAAAAAAGTATAAAACCCGGTTTAGTGCGCATTACGGACAAAGTATTGTTCCGGTTAACAGCGATAAACTGTCCGGATTTTATAAAGACGAACTGATCTTTTTATTGACCCGTTCCGGAGAAAAGCTGATCAGCGATTACCATACCCTTGATGAATTAGAAGAGCTACTTGATCCAGCCACATTCTACAGGGCTAACCGACAGGTTATTGTATTTATTGATGCCGTACTTGGTTTTAAAACCCATTATACCGGTAAGTTGCTCCTTCAGATTGAAGGGCATGAGGGGATGGAGATCGTGGTAAGCCGTGAAAAAGCCAGTTCCTTTAAAAAATGGTTTGAAGGGAATCAATAGGTTGCGATGAATGTACCCTTCTTATTCTATCTTTGAGAGGAATGAAAGCGAATACCGGAATGGCGAATACCGCCTATTTTTTGATCATTACTCTGGCAGCAGGCTATTTGTTGAGTATAGGGAAGGCCATTGTTGTTCCGATCATTTTTGCCATTTTCCTCGCTTTTTTATTGTACCCGATCTGCAGGAAGCTGGAGTCCAAAAAATTCCCCCGTATTCTCGCCATTTTAACCACCATGCTGAGTGTCGCCATCCTTCTTTTTGGTATGATCACCCTGTTTACCTTTCTTTTTTCCGGCCTTTTTGAGGATCTGGAAATTTTCAAGACCAGGATCATGGCCACGATACAAGCTGCTTTGGAATGGGTGGCTACGATACCATGGTTGCAAAAAGGAGTTGCGCCCCTCCTGCAAGATGGAGGTTCCGGCTTGTTCAATCGCTTTAGTACATCAATTGGCAATATGCTCGTTTCTTCTACGGCATTTATAGGCTATTTGGGAATTGTTACCGTTTATTCTTTTTTGTTTTTGCTGTACCGTTCCGCCTTTAAGAAATTTATTCTCTCCTGGTTCAAAGGAAGCAGATACAATGAAATGGAGACCATGTTGTATAAATTTCAGAAGGTCACCCAGAGTTATTTCGGCGGCATGTTCATTGCCATCATTCTGATCGGTACCATCAACAGCATCGGTTTATTTTTTATCGGGGTCGACAATGCCATCCTTTTTGGTTTTTTTGCTTCTTTCCTGGCCATCATCCCTTATATAGGCACGAGCATAGGCAGTTTGTTGCCCGCATTATACGCACTTGTAAACTACGATGAGTTATGGAAAGCCATAGCCGTGTTGGTTTTCTTTCAGGGGGTACAAGCCGTGGAGGGTAATTTTATCACGCCGAGAATTGTCGGTCATCAGGTGAGCATCAACCCGCTGGTAGCTATCGTTGCGTTGCTGGTAGGGGGTGTTTTTTGGGGCATAGCCGGTATGGTCTTGAGTCTGCCCCTGATCGCCCTTACCCGGGTTCTTCTCGATAATTTCGAAGACACAAAGCCCTTTGCGCATTTACTGAGTGATAAATTCTCGGAGAAATGAGGAAATGGATTGTAGGACTGTAGGACTGTAGGACTGTGGGACTGTAGGACTGTTGGATTGAAATAGCTAATGATCTCGTACAATCACACAATCATCCAGTCCCACAGTCCAACAATAAAAATAAACTACGCTTTAGCAGTAAGCAAATCCGCCAGTTTTTCCCCGGTCAATGTGGCCAATGAAACCCCCATCCCGTTACAGGTAAAACCTACAGCCCTGCGACCGCCGATCTTCTGTACGATAGGCATTTTGTTTTCACTGAAACCCATGATGCCACTCCAGCGCTGGTCTATTTCTACTTTGGTTCCCGGCAAAACAATTTCTCTCAATACCCGGTCGAGTTCGGCCTGTATTTTCGGATTATAATCCATTTCCGTGGTCTGTTCCGTTTCGAAATCCAGATTTCTACCCCCGCCAAGGATGATACGGTTTTCATGGTTCCGGAAATAATAATAGCCCTCATCAAAATGGAAACAGCCTTTTAATGGTAGTCCGCGCATTTCTTTGGTAACCAATACCTGTCCGCGTGCGGGAGTGATTTTAATGGATGGATCCATCAAATTAGCCGAAAGGGCATTGGTGCAAATACCAACTTGTCCGGCAGTAAAGCGGATTTCTTCATTCATTTGGGCATGATGAACAAATACCTCCACCATATTGGCATTTTCTTCAATACGTTTTACTTCTGCACCGGTTATCACACGAATTCCTAATGCATTGATCAGTCGCCACAAGGCTGAAATAAGTTTACCGGAATGCAATTGTCCCTCAAGTGGATTATAAATGAGTTGTTTTACCCCTTTGAAACCAAATTCAGCGATCTTTTTATTCTGCACACTGAAAATATTTTGTTCAAAATAGGGATGCAATAACTCGTTGAGCATCTTTAAATCGGCATCGGACACTTCATTTTCATGGTCCATGATCAACTCATGACCACCCAATTCTTCGTATTCCATGGCCGAATCACTAATACGGCTACGCAATAATTTGAGTCCCTGAACACGTTGAGAAGCGAGTTTAGCAGCTTCCGATTCGCCCTGAATTTTAATGTCGGAAAGCATCTCACAAGCCTTGGCAAAACAGGCGAAACCCGCATTGCGCGTACTTGCACCTGCAGGAAACACGCCCCGTTCAAGCACACATATCCGCGCCCGTGGTGATTTTTCTTTAACAGATAATGCAGTCGATAAACCTAAGAGCCCACCGCCGATGATGATCACATCCTGAGCGCACAGTGCATCCTTCTCCCAATAACTAAGCATACACGCAAATGTATAAAAGCATTTATGTTAATTCGAAATGGAATTGAAATTTCCGCGATTTTTTCTTTGGAGGAATTAATTTAAACTTTTGGCTATTATTCTTTGACCGTTCGGAAACCATGATTCGGAAAGGATGCATAACGGTTTACACGACCAATATCCACAGAATTAAAATAGTTGCATGAATTTGTGGAACACCACCAGGAACCGCCCCTTGCTGCAGCCAGTTGCCCTGCTTTTGGAAAAGCAGGCGGGAGGTCGGCGCAAAACTCAAAAACGTTTCCATACATGTCATGAAGTCCCCAGGGGTTTGGTTTTTGAGACATGACCGGAGCTGTAAATAACCAGGGATCATGCAACAAGGTATCCCTATGATCCGGATTTATCCAGATATTGGCATAAGTCGTAATTTCTCCTGAATCCTTTCCCCAGAAATACCGATCCTTATTCGCACAGCGTGAAGCTATTTCCCACTCGTCAAGTGTTGGAAGACGTTCTCCTTTCCATGCACAATAAGCCAAAGCATCTTCAAAGCTGATGCAGGTTACCGGATGATCGTGTTTCGATTCAATACCCGGATTCCTCGTTCCAAATGGAAACTTCCAACAGGCAGTGCTGTCTTCTTTCCATTCATACTCCCCTAAACCAACATAAAAATTCATGGCATTATGATAACGTTCTGCAGTCGTTATATATCCTGTTGTTGTTATAAATTCAGCAAATTCCTCATTGGTAACTTCATGTGTTGAAATGTAAAAGCTATTCATATTCACTTCTCTTTTCGGGTTGAAAGGATGATCCTTTTCTCCCAGGGAATAGACTCCACCTTCAATTTTGACAAATCCGCTCTCAGGGCCCCGGGGTGACAGGCTTAGCAGAATGAATAAAAGTAAAGTCGCAACGGATTTCAATCGAATGTGCTTTGGTAAAACGTTTGTACCAGGGTAAGGATCTTTTCCATTCTCTCAGTTGTTTTTCGCAGATCATAAATCCTGTTGGAACCGGTATAGAACCTTTCAAATTCAGTACCTTCTAAAAGTTCCGGATTGTTATTCTTGATCAGAAGCAACATGCAGGTAAAATAGTAGGTATCGGTCTGCTTGTTCCTTTTTACCCGGTCAACCATTTCGGGAATACACTCGGTAGCATTGAGCTCCACGATCAGGTCTTTCATTCGGTTATTGATCGGGTCATCTGATTTAAGACATCCCTTTATCAAGTCAATAACCTCGGTTCTGTTTTCCTTAAGTGCCGCCCGTTGACGCTCACTCATGCTCCTTTCACCCCAGTCATTACGAAAATAGGCATGGATTTTTTTCTGAGCCAGAGGATCGATTGAATATAAGGAACAAATTTGGCGGTACTGCTCCGGATAATCCAAAGCGTGTATCAGGTGTTCTTCGTGTGTAAGCAAGGCGAAAAGGGAATCTGAAATTCTAATGGGTCGTAAAGCATAAACAGCTATAGTATCTGTTTTAACGATCAACACACTATCCAGCCGGGCAGAACGGGTACAAAAATTATTTCCGGGGTCCCCAGGAAAATTTAACGAATGTTCCTGCCTGTTTTCGCAAACTGTCCTGCCATTGAAAGCAAATGATAATGCCACGAATAGAAGTACCCGAAGCTTGTTTAGTTTCATTTTAAAGCGGATCATTTCCAAAGTTAACAAGAAATTAGTAAGCCCCAAGACGAATAATAAACCGCGTCTCATCAAATACATCTGGAACTTGGACCCTTCGACTCGGCGTGGCGTTACTCCTAATACTAATAATACGTTTGCCGGCTCAGGGTGACGACTCTTTGGAGCTTGCTGCGCCCGCCGAAGCTTTCGAAAATAAACGATATGATTACGGAAATTTAGTAAAGCGAAGGCGGGGATTTTTATATTGCAGTATGAACCCAATCGACACCTACATCTCCACCTTTCCGAAAGAAGTTCAACTTATCCTCACCGGCATCCGTTCCCTCATCCATAAAACAGCCCCCGAAGCAGAGGAAAGTATGGCTTATGGTATGCCGGCATATAAAATAAACGGAAAACCGCTGGTCTATTTTGCTGCTTATCCGCATCATATCGGATTTTATGCTACACCTACAGGACATGAAAAATTCGCTGTTGAACTTGCTGCCTACAAACAAGGAAAAGGTTCGGTACAATTTCCTCTTGACAAGCCAATACCCTACGACCTGATCGAAAGGATCGTCGCTTTCCGGGTTCAGGAAAATCTGGCTAAAAAGAAAAAATAAGGGCAGAAAGACCGTCAAATCGGGTGTTTAAAGCCTCTTTGAATTCTGATAAGAATCAGCTCCTGAGTTGACACAGGTCAGTTCCTGGGAACACAGGTTCGCGAACTTCGTATTCTGATTTAAGTCATGAATAGAAGTCCCCAGGTTGATGTTGTTATCCTGAATTATAACGGAAAAAGATTCCTCGATGAATGTATCGGATCCCTTCTTTTGGGAACCTATGCCAATGCCAAACTTTATGTGGTGGACAACGCTTCTACCGACAGCGATGTCGCCTACCTGAAACAGCATTATCCCCAGGTAGAGATCATACAAAACCCCGAAAACAATGGCTACTGCGCCGCCTATAACCTTGCGTTTTCCCATTGCCAGGGGAAGTATTTTGTTTGCCTGAATAATGACGTGACCGTGGCCCCGGATTGGTTGGAGCACATGGTCGAACTGGCTGAAACGGATGAAAAGATCGCCGCCATCCAACCCAAATTGGTTTCTTATTTTGATCCCGAAAAATTTGAATATGCCGGGGCAGCAGGGGGGATGATGGATGTATATGGATACCCATTTCTGCGCGGACGTTTGTTTTCTGAGATAGAAACCGACACCGGACAATACGACGATATCGCCGAGATTTTCTGGACCTCCGGAGCGGCCATGTTTCTTCGGAAATCTGCACTTTCAGACACGGGCAATCTGGATGAAACCATCGTACACCACATGGATGAAATTGACCTCTGCTGGCGCTTGCGTATGGCTGGTTACCGTCTGCTGGTGCAGCCCCGTTCAGTGATCCGGCATATTGGTGGTGCGACCATTCAAAGCAAATCCTACAAAAAAATTTATTGGAACCACCGCAACGCCCTGTATATCATGCTCAAAAATTATGAGTTGCCCCAGGTTTTGCGTTTTGTTCCTGTTCATATCCTCCTTGACTACGTGGCCATTGCTCAGGCTGCACTCACTTTTCAGTGGGTTATGGTCAGAGGGGTATTAGCGGCCCATTGCTGGCTTTTATTCCATCTCCCGCTCATTTTCAAAAAGCGAAAAGAAGTTCAGGCTATCCGGAAAAAGGGCGATGAAGCGGTTTTGCCATTTATGTACCCGGGCAGTGTCGTGATCGAATTTTTCTTTAAAAAACATAAAACCTATCCCCAACTCACTCAGATCAAAAAACATGAAAATACACCTTATACACAGTACACTTAACGGACTCATGGTTTTCCAGCCGGAAGTGTTCGAAGACGAACGCGGCTTTTTTGCCGAAGTATACCGAAAAGACCAATTTACCGCCTACGGCATCAAGGAAGAATTTGTGCAGGATAACCATTCTCGCTCAAGTAAGGGGGTCTTGCGCGGACTCCATTTTCAGTGGGAGCCTCCCATGGGCAAACTTATGCGTGTGACTTTCGGAGAGGCCTTTCTGGTGGCGGTTGATATCCGTAAAAACTCACCCACATTAGGACAATGGTACGGTGAACGGGTAAGCGCAGCCAATAAAAAAATGGTTTATGCACCGGCTGGTTTTGCCCGCGGATTTTGTGTACTGAGCGATGCCGCTGAAATTCAATACAAATGCACCGGTCATTATAACAATGCCGCTGAATCCGGGATTCTCTGGAATGATCCGGAAATAGGAATCGAATGGCCTGTAACAGACCCGACACTTTCCGGAAAAGACATGCAGGCGCAAACTCTGAGTGCCTGGTTGGATAAACCCGAATCTAATCACTTTATGGTATGAAAAAGGAAGCTGAAAAAGTCCTGATACTGGGAGGAGCCGGTTATATCGGAGCCGTACTTTCTCCCTATCTGATGGAAAAAGGATATGACATCAAGGTGATCGATGCCTGCTGGTTTGGAAATTACCTGCCGGAAGAAGTGCCGATAGAAAAAAAAGATATCCTCGACCTGGAAATCGCTGATTTTGAAGGTTATGATACCGTGATTTTCCTCGCTGGCTTGTCCAACGACCCTATGGCCGAATTTTCACCCCGCGCCAATTTTATCTACAATACCGGAATGCCCGCCTATGTTGGCTTTATGGCCCGGGAGGCAGGGGTAAAACGGCTGGTATTTGCCAGCTCCTGTTCGGTTTATGGATATACCCATAATTCAACTTTTACAGAATCAGACCCGGCTGTGAGCAATTATCCATACGGCGTTTCCAAACTCCAGGGAGAACAAACCCTTCTGGCCCTGGCCGATGAAAATTTTTCGGTAATCTGCTTCCGGCAAGGTACCGTTTGTGGCTATTCCCCCCGTATGCGGCTCGATCTGGCCATCAATACCATGTTCAAAAATGCCTTGTCGTTGAACGAAATTCAGCTCAGTAATGCCAAAATATGGCGGCCGGTACTGGGTTTGTCGGATCTCTGTTCTGCTTACGAGAGTGCGGTTAAAAGTTCACTCAACGGCGGACATATCATCAACCTCAGCTCCTTTAATACCACCATTGGCGAACTGGCCCGGGAACTGGCCACCTACATGCAGGTATTCCATGGAAAAAATATCAGCATCAGCGACAACAAACTTCAAGACTACCGCAATTACAAAGTAAGTACCGAAAAGGCCGCTGAATTATTAGACTATAAACCGGCTCAGACTGCGATGGATATATTTCAGGATCTGAGCAGCCACCTGAATCGATTCGCAGATTTTGATAACGAGCATTACTACAATATCAGGATGTTCCAAAAAAGGATAAACCCGGAACAGGTGCATTTAATGAATTAATGGAAGATCGATCATGAAAAAAGTTATTGTTACAGGAGCAAACGGGCAACTGGGTTCAGATATCGTACATGAACTGCAGGCCCGGCATTATGATGTCGTCCCAAAAACACACCATCAGTTTGATGTGATCGAATACAGCCGGGTCGAACAGATCCTTCGCGAACAAAAACCCGATGTATTGATCAATACCGCCGCCTTTCATCAGGTCGACCAATGTGAGGCAGATCCGGAAAAGGCAAGGCAGGTGAACCGCGATGCACCGGCACATCTGGCGAAGATCTGTCACGGTTTGGGGATACGTTTTATCCACTTCAGCACCGATTATGTTTTCGATGGAAAAAAGGATACGCCCTACCTGGAAAGCGATGCCGCCGAGCCCCTGAACGAATACGGTAAGTCGAAGCGGGAAGGGGAGCTGGCTATTTTAAAGGAAAATCCCGATGCCCTGATACTCCGAATTTCTGCCATCTATGGACAACAACCCTGCAGGGCAAAAAACGGATTGAATTTTATCCGCCTCATGCTCAAGCTGGCCGATGAAAAGGGGAGTGTGAAAGTGGTGGATGATGAAATTGTTTCTCCGACCTCTACACTCAGCATTGCCCGGATGCTCCCGCTNNTTCGAACTCTCTGACCGCAAACATATCGTGGTGCAAAGGGCCAAATCGAGCGATTTTCCGGCCAAAACACCACGTCCGGCTTATTCGGTGCTCGAAAATGCCAAACTCAAAGAAGAGGGATTCCCTCTCATGCCCCATTGGAAAGAATCTCTTGAAGAATATTTAAAAGCTCTTGAAAAAGAGGAAAATGTACAAGCAGTATAAAGAATACGATTATGACAAAAGTTAGCTATAAAAGATCCTGGGCTGAGCCTTACCGGATGAAAATGGTGGAATTGCTCAAAATGACCACCCGTCCTCAACGCGTTAAAGCCATGAAGGAGGCGGGTTTTAATACTTTTTTATTGCGTTCTGAAGATGTTTACATTGATCTTTTGACCGACAGCGGCACCAACGCCATGAGCGACCGGCAATGGAGCGCTTTTATGCTCGGCGATGAAGCTTATGCAGGCAGTTCCAGTTTTTACCGTATGGAAGCCGCCATTCAGAAATATTATGGTTATAAATATGTTATTCCCACCCACCAGGGCCGGGGTGCTGAAAATATCCTCTCCAAAATTCTGATCAAACCCGGCGACATCGTTCCGGGCAATATGTACTTCACCACCACCCGGCTCCACCAGGAACTGGCCGGAGGAAAATTTTATGATATCATCATCGACGAAGCGCACGATGCCCTGAGTGAACACCCCTTTAAAGGAAATGTTGACCTGAGTAAGCTGGAAGTGCTGGTAAAAAAATACGGGGCTAAAAAGATCCCTTATGTGAGCATTGCCACGAATGTGAATATGGCCGGCGGACAACCCATCAGCATGCAAAACCTGAGGGAGTTGCATACCTATTGCCAAAGCCAGGGTATCCGCATCATCCACGACATGACCCGGGTAGCAGAGAACGCCTATTTTATCCAGCAACGTGAAAAAGGCTATGAAAAGAAGTCCATCAAAGACATCGTCAAAGAACTCTGTTCCCTCACCGATGGAGCGACCATGAGCGCCAAAAAGGATGCCCTGGTGAATATCGGGGGATTCCTCGCTACCAACGAAAGAGAAGTGTATGAAGAAGCGCGGAATATGGTGGTGGTGTATGAAGGTTTGCATACCTACGGCGGACTAGCCGGCAGGGATATGGAAGCCATTGCTGTGGGCATTGGCGAAAGTGTGGATGACTACCATCAACACGCCCGGGTAGGGCAAGTGGAATACCTCGGACACCAAATGATGAACTACGGCATTCCCATTGTCAAGCCAATAGGCGGACACGGAATTTTTGTGGATGCCAAGGCTTTTTTGCCCCATTTAACTCAGGATCAATTCCCGGCCCAGACCCTGGCAGCCGAAATGTATATCGACTCAGGAGTACGCACCATGGAGCGCGGCATTGTTTCGGCCGGAAGAAATGAAAAGGGCGAAAACTACTACCCCAAACTCGAGTTGGTCCGCTTCACGATTCCCAGAAGGGTTTACACCCAAGCCCATATGGACGTGATCGCCGAATCCGCCGCAACCGTATTCAACCGCCGCAAAAAGATCAAGGGACTAAAAATGGTTTACGAACCCAAGTACCTGCGCTTTTTCCAGGCAAGGTTTGAGAGGTTGTGAACCAACTGATACTCCTATTTACCGTAACAAATGCACGGTACCATAATACTGGTACCTGCCTTTGTCGATTGTGATCTGGTAAACGTAAATATCAACAGGACAAGGATTTCCGCCAAAGGTACCGTCCCAGCCAATTTCCGGATCATGGGTTTCAAAAATAATCTCTCCCCAGCGGTTAAGGATTATAAAATAGTAGTCAAAATTGAATTTGGCCCCATGAGGTTTAAATACCCGGTTCAATTCGTCATTATTCGGGGAAAAGGCATTGGGTATGGCCAGTAAACGGTTGAAATCCACGAACAGGGTATCCCATATTTCGCTGATGCATGAAAAGGAGTCAACTGTCCGGTAATGGACAATTAGCCGGGCACTGTCGCGTACACCAAATTCAATTACCCTGTCATAAAACGATTCGCCGCTGCTGAATCTCCATTCGTGCAAGACTGCCCCGGGGTTCGTCCCGCTGAATCGAAAGAGGTCTCTGTCATAGCCTACCTGAAGGGTGTCGATCGTGAAGCCTGCCGGAACGACATCCCGTACCCTTGCAGCATCAGCAATAAAGAGGCTGTCAGTACATCCTTTATCTGACACAACTTTTTGTGAGATGGAATAATCCCCCGGCAAACCATAAAGATGACTGGTTTGAATTCCTGTGCCACTGGTCCCATCTCCGAAGGTCCATTTGCTTGTATCAATGCTTCCTGCCGCAATGCCTGCTTTTGAAATAAAGCGGCTTTCTTCGCCCAGGCATGCTGGTTCCACCTGAAAATCTGCCTGCGGACTAGGGAAAATCCGGATACTTAATACTTGCGTATCAAGGCAGCCTTCCAGGTTTTCAGCGATTGCTGCAAGCTGATAAACGCCAAAGTTTTCAAATTGATGGACAAAAGGTGCTTGAGATTGCGTAGATCCGTCTCCGTAATCCATGTTAATTTTATTGATCGAATTCCGCAGGTCCCGGATAGAAAGAACCAGTTTATTTTCATCCAGACAAGGTATGAGACTGTCGGTAATCACATCAAATTTCGGCTTTGGAAATACTTCGACTGCTTTAAAAACCGTGTCTGTGCATCCATTGTCGGCTTCGATAATAAGTTGATATAAATACGTCAGTGCCAGAGAATAAGAAGTAGAATACGAACTGAAAGGAACCAGACTTGATCCATCTGGAAGAAATAGCGTACTGGTGGATTGGCCGCTAAAACTGCTGGAATTCGATAACGAAACTTTACCATAAGCCTCACAGGTTTGCGAATCGCTGAGAACCAAGCTGGCTTGAGGACTTTCCAATACCATAACATCAAAGGATGCCGAGTCTTTACATCCATTCGGGGTCTCCAGGAATAAATTAATCTTTCCCTTGCCAAGATCCTGGAAGTTCACAGCCACTGAATCAGCACCAGGTAGCAAATCTGCAGGGTTTTCGCTTTGCCAGTTTAGGGTATACGTGCCGGTTCCCCCGGGCCAGATACTCGAATCCCTGAAAGTAAACAGGTTTCTTTTATGGCATTGTGGATTTGGAGAAGAAAGGTAAATTTTTGCAAGCGGGGCAGGAAACACCTCAAGTGAATGCTGCATGGTATCCCGACAACCCGAATCAGAGACGAGGATCAGATCGATTTCATACAGACCAGATCCAACAGGTGAGTATGGAAAAAAGGCTTGTTCATTGCTTAATTTTATTCCATCAACATACCAGCTACGGCGGTAACTGCCACTAGCAAGATTACTCAGGTCATTCAGATGTACAGGAAGTTCATTCAGGCAAACTTGAGAATCGCTCAGGTCAATTATTGCTTCTGGTTCATGATGGATATGGTAACGAAACATGGCGGAATCGATACAGCCCTTTTTACTTTTACTGACTGCAAGAATATTTTTCCATCCCGCATTTTTAGCCGAATAGACAAGATTTGCCTGGGAGTCGATTTTTGCCTGATCAAGCCACCAGGTGGTTTTTAAATGTTGGTCTCCGGGTAGTTGATAATTATTTTGCGTGTTTAGTTCGATAAAGTTACCATCAAGACAAAGGGAAAATGTATCGGAATACAGGCGCAATTCATTCGGACTCAACTTAACAAAAATACTGTCACGCACCCTGCAATTCCGGATGGCCTCATATGCTTCGACGGTATACCAACCTTCCTCCTTTACATAGCCTTCATAATTTCCCGGATTAAAATCCCAGCTGTATTGATGTCCAAAAATAGGGTTAACGCGTAGTTTCAGGCTGTCGCGTCCGCATGTATCCTTTGAGAGATGGATGGGTACCGGAGTACCCGCACTAAGCTGCACCGAATCTATATTAAAACAGGACTGAGTAAATACCTTCACCCTGTACATGCCAAAAGTATCCGCATAAGCCAGACGCTGGACAGAACCGTTCTCCCACTGGTAATACTGGAAGTTGCCCGGATCAAGCAGAAGCGAATCGACCTCACACAAAACCCGTGAAGTGGGTAATAAGGTATTGATGGATGGGTTTTTGTTTTTATCGTAGCTGTCAGGAAAAGTGGTATCCGAATTGAAACTCGGGTTGACACTTTGTCCGCTCCCGCCAAAACCTGAGGCAAATACATTAACCAGGCTTGCATTTATTCCCGAACTGCTTCGGGTGATGGTTTGGTCCTGCCAGTTGAGGCAGCTCAGGTTAAGTGTACTATCTGAACCTCCGAGAAAAAGTTTAGACCCGGCGCTTCCCTGCTTGTCGCCATAACCAAAAAAAAGGTAGCGGTAAGGTCCGACAGGGATGAGGCGCCATATTTCAGCAGATAAGCTGAAATTACTCCTTTTTGCCTTTAGCGGATTCCCATTTTTATCGATGCGGACAAGTAGGGCATGGATGAGGGAACTGCTGCTGAAGGTGTGGCCACTAAGACAATAAGAGCTGTCAGGGTCCTGAACCAGGTCAAACACATCCAGGGCCTCGCTGCCGTTTTCAAGCCGGCTGCTGAAGAGTATTCCCCCGGAAGTATCAATTTTCATAAAAACGATCTCTTTATTGGTCCCGGAACCGGTACTGGCCATCAAAAAGGCAATATGTCCGTCGAGTGTAGGGATCATATTCCAGGCATGTTCGTTGCCACCGGTACCATAAACCCGCGTCCAGACAATGTTTCCGGCACTGTCGAGCTTCATCAGGTGGGTATCGCCATTGCCAAATACAGGCGAAACATTCATGTTGCAGCTCAGATAGCAGGATGAACCGNNCAAACGATAAGCAGCATCAAAAGTATTCGTCGAAAATACACGGCTCCAGAGCAAGGTGCCCGATGGGTCGTATTTAAGAAGGAGGCTGTTAAATCCTGCAGGGCCATAACTTCGGGTATACCCGGCTATGAAAATATGTCCGTCGCTGTTCAACTCAATATCCTGAGGTTCTTCGTCTCCCGAACCACCAAATGTTTGCAGCCAGACAAGGCTGTCGGAGGCGTTAAAACGAGCAAGGTAACAATCCCCGCCATTACTGGCCGTTTTACCTGCAATGAGGTATCCGGAATCAGGAAGGGCGCGTATAGCCCTTGCCGTTTGAACGCCGTTTATCCTGAGACATACCCTTTTTTGAAAGTCGCCTTGTTCATTCAGGAAAACGATACAGGCATCACTGATCCCATTGGCGTCTTTTGATTCAAGCAAAGCAGCGATACGCCCATTGGCCAACCTTTCTGCATCGACACAAACATCATCTCCCGGCCAGTCCATAAAACGGAATAGCGCTTGTCCGGCTGAAACCATGGGAAACAGCAGACAGAGCAGAAAAATGGTCCGCAGGCAAGTTCGAAGCATACCCAAAGTTAAGCAGAATTTGTTGAGTGACTTCTTCGTGCATTTCGATGCCCGATAGGTATTTAATCCCGTCGAAATCTTTGGGGTTTTCAGAATACAAAATTAAATGACAGGGAATAAAGCGCTCCCCGTTGATATCGATTGTCTTTATAGGGTAAAAAATATCCGAGTTTATTATCCAGGATAATATTTTTGGTTTTAAAGATTTCGAGTCCGATAAAGGGGTTCACGAACCAGGAAACATTTTTTGTGAGCTCGCTGCTCGCGATATACACGCCTGTATTGAAGCTCGTGTACAGATTGAAAAATTTTCGTTGTCCCCTTCCCAAACGTTTGGAGTAAAAATCCTGTCCAAAACCTACCATATACAATTCATTGACGGATACTTTTGTTTCTGCAACCGGACTCTTATATAAGCTTAGTAAGGCATAGGTTTTTTTATAGTTCATCATATATTTCAGGCTATAGCCTATCATGTAATCCGGAGTAACGTTTTTATTTGGCTGTTCGGTTTTTAGATAAGAAAACTCAAAACCAGGCATATTGATCCATGAATCGCTATAGGATTGGCCTATAACTTTTTCTTTTTCAAAAAGAATTTGGATGTAGTAAAATTTATGTACAGTTTCCAGTCTTTTTAGCTCATTTTCCTTTTCTGATATGGTTTTACTCAAAGTGATGAACTTATCCCAAAATTCGAATCGTTTTGTTTGTTCTGAAGAATCCAGTCGGGCTAAAAAATCTTCATAAAGTTCTTTTTCTTTTTTAAGTATGGTCAATTCATCTATTGCCGACTGCAGTTCATAGGGCCGGTAATGACTCGTACTGACCTCTTTGGAGACAAATCCATACTTCCTTACCTGTTCCAGAATGAGCAAATGCTTCAGGCTATCTGTGTGAATTTCAACACGGAAGGTCATGTTCGTCATGGTATAGGAGCTGGGGGATACCGAGATCTGCCTGAAAAATGTATCGATTCTGCTTTTCGTTTGGAGAAGGTCATCAACCACGATGTCCATTTTCACGGATTTAAGGTAATTGTAGTTTGGGGTGGTTTTCTGTTGCGCAAACAAGGTGGAACTACATGAACATAGAAGGATAAAAACTACGAGGTGTTTCATGGGTTATCGAATTAGCCAGTCGGTTTTATGGATATTGATAAAATCCTCACTCAAGAATAGTTCTGAATCGTCGAATTACCTAGATTTTTTCGTTTAAATTCGTGTTGCCTCCCCATGAAAGCAAACCGAACCTACCAGCTTTTTGTCCGATTTTCTTTTTTGGCAATAGGTTTATTCATTTTGGCCTTGTTTGCCTGCTCGGATAAGGATCAACCTCCTCTTAAAAGGTATGAACCAAATCCTGTTGTTGTGAACTTCATGCTATTTCAATCGGGGTCATGGTGGGCATTTGAAGACAGTTCAACATTAAAAAAAGATACACTCATTTTAAGTTCTGTTACCACAAGATATTTTGATTAATATNNCCACAAGATATTTTGATGAATATGAGGGTCAGAAACCGGTTTATACGAATTTTAACTACCATGCTAAATTGTATCAAACCAGTACGAATAGAAATTATTCCCTCAACTATAATTCGTCCAGAGATTATACGCATAAGGGTGTAAAAATCCCGGTTGTGTTTTTACGAGCTCTTAATAACAAATTTGGCGAAACTGATGAACTTATTTTTTTCAATACTCCGTTAAATGATAGCATCGGTAAAATGATTTCATACAATCAAACAACTTTTAACCGCCAATTTGTTCTTCAGGAAAAGGGAATTGGAATCAGTATTTTTGGTAAGACCTATAACAAGTCGTATAGTAAAAAGTTCATTATGAATAGTTTAGCATATGAAATAAATGATCTCGAGCTCTGGTTAATTGAAAATGTCGGATTTGCCCATCATACCATGGGAGGCAATTTTTACCTGTTCGATCATGAGGTGACGAATATTGTGCCTTGATCAAAGTGGAGGCTTTAGGATGAGCCTGCTTATTCATCATCAATAGATACATCCTGAATAGCAGAATACCCCAGGCTCAACAGCGTAGCCCGAAGCATCAATTTCAATGCCTTTTTACCCGGTTAGTTTTCGGTGAAGTAGAGCTCCTGCGTCGCTCACTTCACTGTGGTCAAAACTTCTGTAATGGCTGATTCGCTGTGTTAATCGGTGTGCCAAGACGCTAAAAAGCGGCAACAAAAACTCTGTTTTACCAGAATCCTCTGCTGCCGCTTTTTCTGCTTCATGGTGCACCCGAAGGCCACAGTTTTGCCGTATCCGCGTTCCTTAAAAATCACCATAAAGTACACGTAATCAAATAAATACAAATGTTAACAACTTTTTTACGGAACGTCGATGCACACTTGTGAACACCGTTTTTGACCTACCTTTTGACCTGATTATCGTTGTTGCTTGCAGCCACGTTTTAAAATTAGCAAATAAAAGGTCAAGATCATGAACACAAAACAAACATCCATAAATACGGTCATTCGAAAAGGCCGTATTAATGCAAAAGGCGAGGCTTTGGTCTATTTACGCATAACCCGCATGGGCAAGTCGAGTTACCGGTCCCTGGGTTTACAGGTGAATCCCAAAGAATGGAATAAAACGGAAGGGCGTGTAAGAAGGTCGCACCCCAATTCTGTGAGGTTCAATAATTGGATTGAGCATTATATTGATGAGGCGCAGCTTCGTATCCAGGAAGAACAAATGAAAAACGATGAAGCGGGGGCGGGGTATTTAAAAGCTTCCCTGGAAAGGCGCAAAAACAAAACACTTCAGGAATTGATCGACGAAAAGGTGGAAAACCTTCGGAGCAAGGGCAGTTTTAATTCCATGGATAAATACACCGTATTAAAAAACAAGCTCTATCGCTGGAACAGTGAAAAGGAAACGGCTATCCGGAATGTCGATTTGGACTACCTGACGCGTTTTGAGCGCCATATGCGGACAGATCTGGGTAATAAGCCCAATACCATTCATGCTTCTATGAAATGCCTGCGTTTCTTCTGCAATGAGGCCGTTAAGTTCGGGCATCTGGAGGCACGCAATAATCCGTTTAATCTCTACAAACCAAAACGGGTTCCGACCGACATCCCTTATCTCACTGGTGAGCAAGTCGCTCGTTTATCGCAACTGAATATTGCCGCCAGTTCGAAATTGTTCATATACCGCCTGGCTTTTCTTTTTGCTATTGACTGCGGTGGCATGCGGGTATCGGATATTTGTTGCCTCAGATGGAAGAACATCAANNGGAAGGGCGTGTTAACTTTACTATGCGCAAAACAGGGAAACAACTGGGATACCAGGTTCCCGAGAGCGCAATGAAAGTATTGCAGCACCTCCGGAAACCAGATTCAAGCCCTGAAGATTTTATTTTCCCTTTCCTTCAGAAGGATGTCCACAAAACCGACCTTGCCCTGCACGAGGGCATTAAAAAAACAACAGCCCTCCTAAACAAGAGCCTACGGCAGTTAGAGGATCTCATCGGCTTGGAGTTTCACCTGCACTTCCATGTTTCCCGTCATACTTTTGCCACGCTTGCTCTGTCAAAAGGCATGCGCATCGAACATGTAAGCGCAATAATGGGGCACTCCAATATCAAAGAAACCCAGCGTTATGCCAAGGTCATCAATAAAGATATTGACGACTATT
>DQHT01000160.1 GCA_003531115.1 Bacteroidota bacterium
CTTTTTAAACCCTTTGAATCTCCGTTGAATTTTGAAATCACAATCCCGGTAATCAATACCACTACTGCCGAAACCTCCATGGGGCAAACTGTTGTGCATTACAACCTAGATAGTGTGATCCGGAAAAATACCGACGACAAATTTGGGGCGGATTTCATAGGTGCCATGTATCTGAATGAAGNNACCTTTCAACGTTCCTGCCAATGCCAGTTCCAATGCCAGCTTTTCGGTTCCCAACAGCCCAAATATTAAACCATTCTTTAGTGGGGCAAATGTTTCTTTTGAAATGAAAGGAAAGGCCAACGAGGTCACGACAAGGACCTTACGGGCAAGAATAAGCGCAACTATTCGCTTTGAGAAATAAGCATTCAACACCCTGGTAACTGATTTGTAATCTTTCAACTACCAATTAAGGATCTATAATTTTTAATTAAGGTTCACAATCTTTCAACATCTAATTACGGATTCATGAGAAAATGGATACTATTCTGCCTGATGGCAGTAACCACCTTGCCTGTTTTTGCGCAGCAAAACGACAAGAACCTCGCCCGGGTAAAAAGGGTGAATGGAGTAGAAGCGTATATATTATGTGAACCTCTCCGGCCCTATGAGGTGGTCGTGGATGCAGGCACGGGCCTTAAGGCCGAATCCCTGCTGACCGGAGGGTTGATCAATAAAAGTATTTCAGGACGTGTTGAGCAATTCGTTAGGAATATTATGAAGCAGAATGCAAAGATCGACGCCGTAGTCTACAGTGCCGGAAAGCGCATAGTAGGAGTGGTGTTTACCGATGAAAACCCAAAGCAGGAAGGCCTTGGCCGCGTTTCAAAGATTATGGGTTACCCGGTATTTGTAATGAGTGAACCCGTTGTGGATTACAATGTGTTGAATAATAAAACCGGTGGCATCAAATGGAAGTCGCTGGTTACCGCCGGGGTTGTCAATAACTCTATCGAGGAAGATGTTCAGGCAATGGTAAAGAAGCTGCAGAACCGTGCTGCCGATGCCATGTTGTTTGAAGGCGGAAAGGAAGGAATGACTATCATGTTTAAATAGGCTTGTAAAGGGTCCCCTAAACCCGCTCATGTTTTGGTTTTTACAGGTGTTGGAGTATGAAGTCCTCTTAAATGAGGCTTCATACTCCCTTTTTGTTTATGGCAGCAATTCTCCTTAATTATCGGAATTAATAATAGCTTTTTATAGTTGATGCCTTCTTTATATTGAAGATGCATTCCCCTTCGGTTTTTTTGAATGGTTATTGAGTACCTTTAGCACCCCCGGTGAAATGAATCGGTCGAGGCCGGAAACTAAACCCGTCGGGAATAAACGTAAATTGTGATCCTCACCTGAAATAACCCCTTTATGAAGAATAGTTTTTTCCCGGTATTCTTTCTCTTTTTAGTAATTGCATCAAAGGGTTTTACCCAAACCAATCCGGTCATTAATTATTTTCCAAAGGGAACAGTGTTGCACAGCAACATAGCGTACAACAATGATAGTTTACCAAAGCACCTGTTGGATATTTATATGCCCGCAAATGCAAAAGGAAAAGTGCCATTAATTATTTTTGTTCATGGCGGTGCGTGGTTGAGCAACGATAAATATGCTGATATGGGTTATATGCAAAAGACCATAGCTGAAATTGTCAGCAGCGGTTATGCATTGGCGTCAATAGACTATCGATTCAGCACTCAGGCTGCTTTTCCGGCGCAGATCCAGGATTGCAATAGAGCTGTTTCATTTCTTTATGATAATGCCGTGAAATACGGAATAGATAAAAATCGATTTGCGGTTATGGGGTTTTCAGCAGGAGGGCACCTCGCTTCGCTGATGGGATTATCCAGGAATGAGAATATAAGCACGTTTTTCATGCCCGGTACGAGTAAGTCCTTTGACTTTAAGGCCGTGGTTGATTATTATGGTCCTTCCGACTTGTTATTGTTCCCCCGAAATGATGATCCAAAATCTCCTGAAAGTGTTTTAATAGGTGCAGCCCCCCTGGAACGCCCCGACCTGGCAAAAGCTGCCAGTCCCGTGACATATGTAGATAAGAAAGATCCTCCATTTTTAATCATTCATGGCGAAAAGGATAACACAGTTTCCCCAAAACAGTCCCGGTTATTGAGTTCATGGTTGACATTGGCGGGAGTTCCCCATGAACTTATCATCGTAAAGGATGCTCCGCATTTTGGTGACATGTTCGATGCAGATGAGGTAAGGATTAAAGTGATAGATTTTCTTAAGAAATATTTGAAATAAACGAAAGATTTTATCATCACTTATTCCATTACCGGACTCCTGACAGTTCTCTCAATTAATAATCACTTTGAGGCATTGGTATAGTTTTTTATTCTTAACTATTAACTGTAATTGTCTTCTCCGGCAAAGCTGTTTTTCTTCCTGACCCTATGGATGCGTATGGTTTATTTTATAAAACTACATCCTTAAAATCAATCGAATGAAAGCAGCGGTATTCCACAAGATCGGCGACATTTCTGTAGATAATGTTCCCGACCCCAGAATTGAACAGCAAGATGATATCATATTAAAAGTAACCTCCACTGCGATTTGTGGATCTGATCTTCATATTTATGATGGCTTTGTCCCTCAACTCAGGGATGAAGTTTTAGGTCACGAATTCATGGGCATTGTAGAAGAAGTAGGATCACAGGTAACTAAAGTAAAAAAGGGCGACCGGGTGGTTGTTCCATTTACTATTGCCTGCGGTCAGTGCTTTTTTTGTCAACAGGGTTATCATCCCAGTTGTGAGCACACAAACCCCAAACACTACGGTCCTGAGGGCGACCTCCTGAAAGGCAAAGGTGGTGGGATGTTTGGCTATACAGATCTGTATGGTGGGTATAACGGAGGCCAGGCGGAATATGTGCGCGTACCAAAAGCGAATGCCGGTCCTAAGATCATTCCCAACGGAATGGAAGATGAACAGGTGTTGTTCTTAACCGATATTTTTCCAACTGGTTGGAGTGCTGTAAAATGGGGCAAGGTTAAGCCAGGTGATACTGTTGTAATTTTTGGAAGTGGTCCGGTTGGATTGATGGCGCAAAAAGCTGCCTGGATTAACGGTGCAGAACGTGTAATTGCAGTTGATCCCCTGGAATACCGGCTGGAAAAGGCAAGAACGGTGAATAAAGCGGATACATTGAATTCGGATGATGATGACCTGATCGAAAAAATATATGAAATGACCAATGGCAGGGGTGCTGATGTAGCTATAGATGCTGTGGGTATGGAAGCTACCCGGTCGGTAGGTGAAAAGCTCAAAGTTGTTTTTAATGCAGAGAAGGGAACCAGTAAAGTGATAGAACTCTGCACCCAGGCCGTTCGTCGAAATGGGATCGTTTCCGTGGTGGGTGTGTATGCCAGTCCTTACGATAATTTTCCCATTCACCGGATCTTTGATAAAGGACTCATCATGCAATTTGGCCAGGCACAAACACACGTGTACATAGACCAGTGCTTTGATTTAGTTAGCAGCGGCAAAGTTGTTCTTGACGATATCATTACTCACCGCCTGCCTCTTTCAAAAGCATCGGAGGCTTATGATATGTTCAAGAAAAAAACTGATGACTGTGTTAAAGTGGTTTTGAAGCCGGAATAAGATTGAATGAAATATGCAGGAGGGTAGTCTTCGATAGAATTCAACACTCAATGCTACTACTATTCTTCTTCTTGTATTGAAAAAATGCAAATGCTATGAACGCAACGAATATCCAGGATTTTTCCACACTACTGCAAAGACTGTGGAGCATAGAAAATTTGTTGGTAGAAGCAATGCCAGGCATGATTGAAAAAGCCAGCAACCTGGGACTTCAAAAATCGCTGGCTCACCATTTTGAAGAAACAAGACAACATAAAGTGGCTATCGAAGCCATCTGCAAACAATTAGGAATTGATCCAACAGGTGGTGAACCAGATATGGGTCTGCAGGAAATCCTTAAGCAGGGTGACAAGGAATTGTCAAAGGGGAGTGCAGAAACCTCCGGGGAGGAAATCGATGCAATCTTAATTAATAACGCGCTCCAGGTTGAGCAATATGAAATGGATGCTTACATGCCTGCGGGTGATGCCGCAGAGTTTGCAGGATTTGAAGGAGTTTCCCAACGCCTTCGATTAACACTGGCAGAAGAGCGACAGGCCGATACAAAACTGCGATTTTTGCTGAAAAGCCTGTATAGTCCCACCGCAGAAATTGGTCAGATGGGCAATTAGATTTACGCTAAATAAAATATACCAACCTTCTGTGAATCGACAGGAGCCCTTTGTGCCCAGAACTGGATTATTACATTATCCAACGGGGAGGGTTTACCCAAAGGCCCACGCCACT
>DQHT01000048.1:0-5023 GCA_003531115.1 Bacteroidota bacterium
TGCCAGTTGGCAAAAGTCTGCGCAGTACCTCCACCGTTCGTGAGTGTGTAGAGATAACCGGTATAATGCTGGCTGGTATTATTGCGTGGAAGCACATTGCCATCAGCATCTACGGTACCATAACTGTAATTATAGATATTATAAAAGGTAGACTGGTAGTTATTGAAACTCGCGTCGATGATATTGTTTTTATATTCAACCGTACCATAGTTATAGGTATAGGAATAAATTCCGTAACCATAACCCTGGCTGGAGCGCATGTAGATGGTATTATGAAGGTATTTTTTACCCGTAGCATAATATTCATTTCCATAGATCCCCATGCGGTAACCTCCTGAGTTCAGGTTAATGGTATTGTTCACAAACTCGAGCACACTCGCGTTGGATGAAGTACCATAGTAGGCATAGATACCGTAGTTGGTGTAGCTGTAACCATTGCTGTTCGCATTGTCGGCTACATAGTTGTCATAAAACTTACCTCCTGAACAGTAGTAGTGATAAATGCCATAGTGGGTGCCAAAAGAAGATTTGTCTCCTCTGATGATCGTATTCCCTTTATACACGGTGTTCAGGCAATTGTAGTAGGCATAGATACCATTGTAATAGTAGTTATGGATATAGTTGCCTTCGATCAGCAGGTTCAAATTCGACATGGAAGAAGATCCGTTAATAATGATACCGGAATACATACCATTGTTACTGGTGCTTCCGTAGATCTCGTTATTCCGGTAAATATTTCCATAACCTTTGTTACCACCGGTTGAGTAGGAGGTGGCCGAAGTTGAAGAACCTACATGGGCAATACCGCAACCATACCCGTTTGAAGTACTGCTGGCTGAAGTAATATCCATCTCACAATCTTCGATGATCAGATAATCGGAAGCATTTAATACCCAAAACGCACGGGTGTAGGTAGAATGGGTTGGTTTCACGTAGATATCGCGAAATGTCAGGTAGTCGGCACCGTTGACTTTGATGACCGCCGAATTAGTACTTGATGGCGAATAAGTGATTTGTTCACCATTTCCTACAAATGTTACCCGGTTGGTAGAGCTGGTTCCTGTAATCGCCTGTACATCCAGTTGCTCCGTATACGGACCGGATCCCTGGACTACCGAAATGGTCACAGCTCCATTCACGCCGCCACCAAGAGAAGGCCCCCCGTCAGAACGGGTCAAGCCTCTTAATGCCTGCACGGCTGAGGTGTAAGATTGAAAATTCGTGGACGACGCCGCCGAATTTTTATCAATCGTGTAATTGCCGCTCATCTGAGCTAAAGCCTGGTTATTTAATCCATACACTGCCATGAATATAGCAAGCAGCGTAAATGACCTAAACAACCCCTTGAAAGAGTACTTGTTCATCTCCATAATCTTTAATTTTGGTTTGTGAACGAAATTTACAACCTAAATCCCTAGTTACCAAAAGGGTTCCACCAAATTGAAAATAATAAAACGGTTACCTTTACCCTATTATGTATGTTATTACATTAAATTCCAATTAACTCTATATTACTGTTTTTCAATAAGTTATGTATTTTACTATCACCTAGTTATTTATGCTAAATATTGCCTTAAAAATTTGATCGTATTTTTCTGTGTTAATTAGGTATCAATTTCTCCATTTCTCCTACTCCCGGCACAAAAAGAAAAATCCCCGACACCTGGGTGCCGGGGATTTTAAATAAGGTTATCAGTACCTATTTATTCAATGTGATTCTTGCGCTATGGATACCTGTGGCAGTATGCACGCGCACAAAGTAAACACCGGCAACTGCTGAACCGAGGTCCAAGCGAGCTGATTCACCACTTACTTCCACATTAGCATGGATCAATTGACCATCAGCTGCATAAATTTCGATCTGCATATCCAGGGTATTCAATGCAGACAAATCCAAATTGAATATGCCATTGCCCGGATTAGGATATACATTTAAACTTCCTCCGGAAACGTTCAATAAACCGGTCCGTGTTACCGAAGCAGATCCCTTGGAAGTTGTATTGCATCCATTTTTATCCAACCGAAGCTCTACCTCGTAATTGCCATCCGTTCCATAGGGATAGATTTCTGTGATCTGACCGTTTGTGGCAGAGCCAAAACTACGGCCTCCATCTCCCCAGAAGATCGCATAATTGGCATCCAACGGAGTTACACTGGCGATCAGAACAAAGGTGCCATCTCCTTTTTCTCCGCTTTCAACACTAAGCGTGGTAGCAACTGGCTTGGGATAGACAGTAACTGTTTTGCTTACGGAAGTTGCACAACCATTAGGAGTAGTTACCGTTAACATTACATTATGTGCTCCAACCGGAAGGGTCACTACCGGATTATTATCTGTATTTGTTCCGCCAACACCGAAATCCCAGGTACTACTGAAATTTCCACCATTGCCTACTGAAGCGTTTAAAAATTCAACATCTTCGCCTTCACAAACGTTATCAGCATAAAATTCAGCCGATGGAGCCTCTTCTAAAGAAAAAGATCTGGTAAGGGTGCTCAGACATCCATTGTCGGCAAAAGCCTTCAGGGTTACTGTATATCCACCCAGACTCGGGAAACTGCGGCTCACATCTTTGGTCATATATGAAGTACCATCACTGAAGGCCCATTCGTATGTGGTGTTTGCTGATGCAGGCTCAACAGTCATGTTGGTGAAATCCACATCATTTTTATCACAAAGCAAACTGGTCGTAAAATCGGCCTTAGGGGCTTCGATCAGGTTGATCTGTTTGGTGATCACATCTACACATCCCAGATCGGTTTTTGCTGTAAGGGTGATATCGATCGTTCCGAAAATACCATAAGAATGGACCGGATTAATCTGGGTCGAGGTCGTATTGTCGCCAAAATCCCAGCTGTATCCAACTTGTCCGGAGCTGATGGTGGTACCATTGGTGAAAGTTACCATATCACTGTTGCAGGTGGTTGCACTCGGGCTAAAATCGACCACCGCCCTTGGCGCATAGGTTACATATTCACTGGTCATATCACTACAGCCATTTGAAGTAACTTTCATTGTTACCGTATAAACATCGGGCGTTGCATATTGATGCGTTGGATTTGGTCCGCTTCCTGGTGCAGAACCATCTCCAAAATCCCACTCATAGGTTGGTGTTCCTGCCGGAATAACAGATCCGTCTGAAAACGGGGTCACGCTACCTTCGCAAACGTTGGTAAATCCAAATTCAGCCGTTGGGTTTTGGTTCACGGTAACCGTTGAACCGGTTACGTTTACATAGCCGTATTGGGTCGTGGCAGTAAGTGTTACATTAAATGTTCCGTGCGTGGAATATATATGGGAAGGATTGATCAGAATAGAGCTGCTTCCATCTCCAAAATCCCAAACATAGGAAATTAATCCGCTGCTCACCGTAGTAGTATTAGTGAATTGCACGGCCATTCCTTCACAAGCGGTCGTTGCATTGAAACCGGCAATAGGTCGGGGAGCCACAAACAATTCTCTGCATAGCTCCGGCGCTGAACATCCGTTAGACAGCGACTTGATCGAATAACACATCAAAAAGGAACTATCACTTTGTCCGATAACGGGTGTAAAGGATCCATCTGCATTGTTGCTTCCGTTTGGATTGCTGCTGCTAAAGGTACCTGCTGCCGGGGTGCCATTTTTTGTCATCATGGTCCAGGTGGTAAACTCCCAGGTAGAACTATAGTCACTATTGTTATAACCCGTTGGCGGACTAATCTCATAATGGATATTGTCGCCATAAGCTACGATATCCGGATCGGCCGCATCACCCGAGTTGAAACTACCTACAAAGGGCGTCCCCTTGACAACGAAGGACCCTAATGGTGACGGTTTTACCGTGTAATTGTGCGATGCAATGGGTGTCTTGCCTGAAATGTTTGATGTTAGGGTAAAGGTGCCTGCTGTACTGGTATTAACCGGCATGACAAAAGTATGCCAGGCAGAATCGCCAGGCTGAATGGTATCGGTATAAACATCGGTTGACTGATACACGCCATCGATCGAATATTCTACCCAAAAACCAGTTTGCGCATTCAGGTCAGTATTTTTAATCTTAACCGATACGGTTTGTTGTTCAAGCTGACACAGGTCAGTCACAAAATTGATCTCTGTAACATCGATATTCATCGAAATGAGGTCAAAACCACAGGAATAGGAATACCTCCGTGGTGTACCCGTTCCTGCCGAAGTGGAACCGTACTGTTGGGTATTGCCTGACATATTTGAAGTGGTACCCCCTGCTTGTAAGGTTTTCCGGCCTGTTGGTGTAGCCGTTTGATATGTTTCCACAACAAGAGGTTTGGTCGGATCATACAGAAAAGGAACATCCAGGTCAAACTGAAGCCACTGGTTTGCCGAAGTCGCCGGCATAGAATAGGATGTTGAAGAGAGCACCGTTGTTAAACCGGTGATCCAGGTCCCGTTAAACCCGCTCGTCATATTGGGTTGTCCGAGTTTGATCGAAAAATTGGTCCAGGTACAGGCAGGATCCGAAATGGTTCCCTGTCTCAGGTACAGGGTCGTGATGGCCATACCCCCCGGTACAGTACCAAAATCGCCCACACCGTAAATCCATTGATTGCGTTGATCTGCCCACACGCTACCCCCCAAAGGTATCGAATTGGTTGCGGTACTATTTGAAACGTAGGCATGCTGGGGTGTTTGAGCCCACAAAGACCCACTAAATGTTAACCAGAATAAGCCTAAAAGGCATCCGGTACTTTTCAGAAATTGTAGAGATTTGGAATACATATGAACCCTTTTTAAAGTTTATGGAATGTTTTGGTTTCGCCATTTGCATCGCCCACCACGTAGACCATTTAACCCTAAATTCAATAAAGGGGGTTTGTTCTGAGATGTTTAGACTTTGATCTGGCTTATCAAATTTAGCCAATAAAAGAAGAAATCCAAAGAAGTTTAGCCCCTGTGCAGAATCTTGTCGAAAAGGCGGAAGTCACAAAAAATCCCCGACACGTCTGAAGTGCCGGGGATCTAAAGCCAGAGTTATTTATGATTACTTATTCAAGGTAATCCTTG
>DQHT01000048.1:5103-9089 GCA_003531115.1 Bacteroidota bacterium
CGAGGTAGGTATAGATCTCATTGATCGTTCCTCCTGAAGCAGTTCCGCTTGCACGGCCTCCATCACCCCAGAAGATCACATAATTGGCGTTAGCCGGAGTTACCGTTGCACTTACCACAAAGGTTCCGTCTCCTTTTTCGCCGCTTTCAACAACCAGGGAAGTAGCTGCAGGAATTGGATTAACGGTTACCGATTTGCTCACTGTTGACTCACAACCGGAAGGAGTAGTTACGGTTAAGGTAATGTTCGCCGTTCCAACAGGTAACGTTACGGTTGGGTTTTTAGCTGTGCTTGTTCCTGCAGTTCCAAAATCCCATGCATTGGTGAAGTTTCCTGCGTTTCCGCTGGATGCATTCATCAACACAACATCATTTCCTTCGCACACATCATCTGCATAAAATTCAGCCACCGGCTCTTCATCAACAGAGATCGTTTTTACCACGGTGTTCATACATCCATTATCAGCGAATGCTTTTAACGTAACCGTATAAGACCCCACACTCGGGAAGCTGCGGCTTACATCTTTGGTCATGTATGAGGATCCATCGCTGAATGCCCACTCGTAAGTTGTATTTGCTGAAGCTGGTTCTACCGTAGCATTGCTAAAGTTTACATTGTCCTTATCGCAAAGCATACTTGTAGTAAAGTCGGCTTTTGGAGACTCGATCAGGTTGATCTGTTTGGTGATCATATCTACACAACCAAAATCGCTGGTTACTGTAAGGGTAACGTCGATCGTTCCAAAGATAGCATACTCATGACTTGGGTTTGTCTGCGTAGAGAAGCTTTGATCTCCAAAATCCCAGCTGTATCCGATCTTTCCTGAGCTGATGCCAGATCCGTTCGTGAAAGATACTTCATCGCTGTTGCAGCTGGTAGCACTTGGGCTAAAATCTGCAAGTGGCATTGGAGCGTAAGTCACGTAATGAGAGGCCATATCGCTACAACCCGCTGCGGTAACAGTCATCGTTACTTCGTATGTTCCCGGGCTTGTATATTGATGGGTAGGGTTACTACCACTTCCCATTGCCGAACCGTCGCCGAAATTCCACGCATAGGTTGGTGTACCTGAAGGGATGATGGATCCATCAGCAAAAGGAGTAAGGTTACCATCGCATACATTGGTATGACCAAACTCAGCTATCGGGTTTTGATTCACCGTTACACTTAAGTTAGCCACATGAGAATAGCCATAATTGGTAGTGGCAGTCAGCGTTACATTGTAGGTTCCGTGACTAGCATAAGTATGTGCAGGGTTGATCAATACACTGGTATTTCCATCACCGAAATTCCACAGGTACTCAATGGTACCGGAGCTTAAGGTTGTATTGTTATCAAACTGAACTGCATCACCATCGCAGGCAGCACTCGCAGTAAAGGCAGCCACGGGACGCGGTGCAACAAATACCAGACGTTCAACAACAGGTGCAACACAACCATTGCTTAAAGAACGTAATGCATAGCGGATCAGGAAGGTAGAATCGCTTTGTCCCATAACGGGAGTAAAGGAATTCACAGCAGCATTTCCGCCACTTGGATTGGTCTTGGAATATTGGGCACCTGCTGATGTTCCACCTGCGGTTAACATTTCCCAGAAATCAAAAGTCCAGCCTGAGCCAAATTGGTTATTGGTATAACCGGTTGGCGCTTCAATCTTGTGGCGAACATTGTCACCATAAGCGACAATATCCGGATCGATGGCATCGCCGCTATTAAATGCGCCAACGAAAACAGATCCTTTTGAAAGATAAGAACCTACTGGCGCCGGGTTAACGGTATAGGCCTGGGTAACCTGGGGTGCTTTTCCTCTTACATAGGCTTCGAGGGTATAATTTCCCGTATTGGTACTTACAACAGGCAAACTAAAGACAAAGGTGGCAGATGCTCCGGCATTGATCGTACCCGTATACTGTTGAGAAGCCTGAAGCACACCATTAATTTTGTAGTTCACATAAAAACCGCTCAGGTTCAAGGCAGAACTATTGGTGATTGTAACTTCGACATTATTGGTGGCTCCCTGACAAATGGTTGTTGGAAAATTATAGGCTGTCACATTGATCGGAATATCAAATTCGATCGCGCCCGGATCAGGATTGGTCAAACTTCTTGCATTCCCTTTCTGGTCGGTAGTTACTCCGGCAGGAACGCCAAAGCCATCGAGATCGATCAAGGTCGGAGTCATATTATGAGCAACCGGATCAACGTAGGTAGGACGAATATCCGTTCCGTTAGGGTCAGGGGCATGTGGAAGATTTTGCCAGTCGGCAAACGTTAAAGCATTGGTACCTCCCAGGGTGGCAGTAGCTGCATAACCGGTATAATGGTAATTGTTGTTATTCCGGGGAAGAACATTACCATCCGCTATGAAAGGTCCGTAACTGTAGCTGTATACATTGTAGAACGTAGAAACATAAGAGTTGAAGCTTACATCGATGATGTTGTTCTTAAACTCCAAATTGCTATAATCATACATATAGGAGTAGATACCATATCCATAGCCTTGATTAGCGCGCATATAGATGGTATTGTGCAGAAATTTTTTGCCGGAAGCATAGTACATCTGGCTGTATATTCCCATTCTGTAATACCCTGAATTCAGGTTGATGGTATTATTGATATACTCACTTGGTGCCGTGTTTGTATTCGTACCGTAGTACTCGTAAATAGCATAGGTGGTATAGGTGATTGAATTACTCGGGCAATCATCAGCGATATAGTTCCCATAGTACTTCACACCAGGGGAATAGTACGAATACACAGCCTGAAAAGTAGTGTATGATGGCTTGGTACCGCGTATGATCGTATTACCCCGGAGAATTTCATTCCGCATGTTGTAATAGATATAGACTCCATAGGCATAAAAATTATGGATATAGTTGTCTTCGAGCAGTGTATTATGATCAGCTACTGAAGATGCGCCATTCAATACGATACCGGCATACAATCCATTATTCGACGTACTGCCATAGATCTCATTATTCCGGAAAATATTGTACGTTCCTTTGGTACCTCCTGTCGTATAGGCTGTAAAAGAAGTTGCAGAACCAACCAGGGCTATTCCACATGAATAACCTGTTGAGGTCGATGTACTGGACGTAATATCAATATTACAATCTTCAATAATATTGTAATTCGCCCCGTTCAAAACCCAAAACCCGCGGGCATAAGTGGAATGGGTAGGTTTCACATTGATATTTCTGAAACGCAAATAATCCCCTCCGTCAATTTTAACCACAGCGGTATTTGTGCTGCTTGGCGAAAACTGCAGGAGCTCACCGTTTCCTTCAAAGGTGATGGTGTTTGTTGAGCTGGCACCTGTTATGGCCGGTACAACAACTTGTTCGGTGTAAGGACCCGTACCTGTAGCTACCGTAATGGTAACTGCTCCGTTCACTCCGGTACCCAGTGAAGGACCACCATCGGAACGTGTTAATCCCCGTAATGCCTGAACAGCCGAGGTATAATTTTGAAAATTGGTAGCCGAAGCGGCTATAGTTTGGTCAATCGTGTAGTTGCCATTCAGCTGACCCTGAGCAATAGTGCTCATAAAAAAAAGCATGACCAACATGGCCACACCACAGTAACGAACAGGGTTAAACCCTTTCTTGTAAAAGTTAATCTCCATAAGGCTTGAAATTTGGTTATCCAAATATACTAGGTATCTTCATAATATATCACGCCTTTTTTCCATTCGTCGATTTTTTTAAGTTTATTTTTATCCATTATATAACCAGTTTTTTATACGTAACACCAAATCATATTTTCCTATATTTGTGTTGTTTACATCAAAAGCAATGAAAATTGAATCATAGGCATATATGCCTATTTTATAAATCATCTACACCTGTATACATTCACATTTAATTGATTATCAGGGTAATTCAGCTTGCGCGCCAATAAAATCACTACCCATAACCATTATTCTTTAATTATTGCACATATTTTTAGTCCCATGGTCTCCAAATAGAGTAGGAAGATAGCGAAAA
>DQHT01000109.1 GCA_003531115.1 Bacteroidota bacterium
TTTTCGCTATCTTCCTACTCTATTTATCTTGCACCGGAAATGAAAAAGAGTTTTTTTGTCGGTTTAATTGCGCTTCTATCCTGCGGGGATCCCGCTAAAAATACCAGCCAGGGTCCGGCTTTTTCCGGTTTACAAGCCGAAGTCTGGGTAGCCGGAGAACAAAATTTGACAGAATCCGTGCAAACCACAGGAACAATTCTCCCAAACGAGCAGGTTGAATTAAAAGCAGAAGAAAGCGGGCGATTGGTTCAGATCCATTTTCAGGAAGGAAGCAGCGTACAAAAAGGCTCTCCCTTGTTTCAGATCGATGACCGGGAATTTCAGGCACAGGCAAAAAATATTCGTGTACAACTGGAACTCGCCAAAAAAGAATTTATTCGAAATGAGACCTTATTTCAGGCTCAGGCGTTGAGTGAGGAAGTTTATGATGCCAGTGCAAATAAAGTTGCCAGCCTGCAGGCTGAATTGGACCTCTTAAATGTAAGGATAGACCGCTGTTTGATCCGGGCTCCTTTTTCCGGACGAATTGGTTTGCGCCTTGTCAGTGCTGGTGCGTACCTGGCTGTTGGACAACCTTTGGTACAACTGGTTCAGGAAAAACCTTTGAAGATCGAATTTGAAGTGCCCGAACTTTACGCCCCATATATCCGAAAAGGAATGCCCGTAACCGGCACCTATTCGGGCTCAAACGATTCTATCCATGCGGTCATCTATGCCTTCGAATCGCAGATCGACCCGGGCAGCCGCAACTTAAAGGTCCGTGCACTCAGCCCAACGTCAAAGGACAATTTAGTTCCCGGAGTGTTTCTGAATGTCAATTTGAAACTGAATGAAACAGCCACGGCCATACTCATTCCTACCCAGGCGGTGATACCAGAATTGAATGGACAAAAAGTATATAGAGTGGTGAATGGCCGGGTAAAAAGTCAGGTTGTACAAACCGGTGTAAGAAGAGCGAAAGACATTGAGATCAGAGAAGGTATACAGGCCGGCGACAGCATTCTGATCACCGGAATCCTGCAGGCGCGCGATGGAATAGAAGTTCAGGTCAAAGACGAAAAAGGAACGGAATGAACCTTTCGACCATCAGCATTCAACGTCCGGTTCTTGCAACGGTAATCAATATTTTTATCGTCCTGTTTGGCATTATCGGCTTCACTTATTTGGGTGTTCGGGAGTATCCGAGTGTCGATCCGCCTATCGTTACTGTGACGACCAATTATACCGGAGCAAACTCCGATGTTGTTGAATCGCAAATCACAGAGCCCCTGGAAGAGTCCATCAATGGAATTGCCGGAATCCGAACGCTTACATCAATTAGCAGCGAAGGGAGAAGCAATATAACAGTTGAATTTGAACTGGGTGTCAACCTGGAAGCTGCTGCCAATGACGTGCGTGATAAAGTTTCCCGATCGGTACGTAATCTGCCGCCCGACGCAGACCCTCCTGTGGTGGTGAAGTCGGATGCCAATGCCGAAACCATTTTATCCATTACCGTTCAAAGTGACAAACGCAGTTTGCTTGAATTGTCGGAAGTCGGTAATAATATTTTCAAGGAGCGCATGCAAACAATTCCCGGGGTGAGTGAGATCAGGATCTGGGGAGAGAAAAAGTATGCGATGAAACTGGAGATGGATCCAGCGAAATTGTCGGCTTATGGCCTGACCCCGCTCGATATCCGCAATGCTCTGAATCAGCAAAACGTAGAACTTCCCTCTGGCCGGGTAGAAGGTTTTGGTACCGAACTTACCATCCGTACCTTCGGGAGGCTTAGCACGGTTGAGGAATTTAATGACCTGATCATTACCGAATCAGAAGGGGTATTGGTGCGCTTTAAAGATGTAGGTTTTGCACGCCTGCTGCCGGAGAATGAACGTACCCTTTTGCGCGGAAACGGTGGCATCCCTATGATCGGTATCGCCATTACCCCGCAACCGGGAACCAATTATATTGAAATTGCAGATGCAGCGTACGCACGGGTGGAACAGATCAAAAAAGAACTTCCTCCCGATTATAAAATCGGTGTGGCGATGGATAATACCCAATCCATACGTATGGCCATTTCGGAGGTACAGGAAACCATCCTGATCGCGTTTTTGCTGGTTGTGTTAGTACTGTCCGTTTTCCTGAGAAACTGGCGTACTACCCTCATACCTGTAATCGCTATCCCGATTTCGCTTATCGGAGGTTTTTTTGTCATGTACATGCTCGGGTATTCCATCAATATTCTTACCCTCCTTGGGATGGTGCTGGCAACAGGCTTGGTGGTTGATGATGCCATTGTGGTAATGGAGAATATTTATTCTAAAGTTGAAAAAGGCATGTCGCCGATCGAGGCAGGAATATTGGGCTCCAAGGAAATATTCTTTGCCGTTATATCAACTACAGTCACCCTTACAGCGGTATTCCTTCCTATAATATTTTTGGAAGGTTTAACAGGGCGGCTTTTCCGGGAGTTTGGAATGGTGGTGGCCGGAACCGTGATTATTTCGACCCTGGTTTCACTGACACTTACTCCGATGATGAGTTCCAGACTTCTTAAAAAGTCGGAGTCGCAGGCAAAATGGTTGAAAAAAAGTGAGGCCTGGTTTGATGGACTAAATGCTCTCTATAAACGTAGCCTGAATGTATTCATGCATTGGCCCAAAATTGCCTGGCTGATCGTGGCTGTATCGGGCGCAGGAATCTTTTTTATTGGCGCCAATATCCCGTCAGAACTGGCGCCCATGGAAGACAAAAGCCGCTTACGCATTGTAGCCACAGCTCCGGAAGGTGTTTCGTATGAACTCATGGACCGTTATGTGCAGGAAATAGTGAGCCTCACGGATACCCTTCCGGAGAAAAAATCACTCTTAAGCGTCACCTCGCCGGGGTTTGGTTCTTCTATTAATATTAATTCAGGATTTGTACGCTTAACCCTTGTTCAGCCTAATGAGCGTACAAAAACACAAGACCAGCTGGCAAAAGAGATCACGAAGATGTTATCGGCTTACAGCTTTGCCAGAACATATGTCGTGCAGGATGAAACCATCGGTGGTGGCCGGCAAAGCGGACTCCCTGTTCAGTTTGTACTGAAAGCTCCAAATTTTGAAGCGTTAAAAGAGGTGCTTCCCCGCTTTATGGATAGTGCGATGAGCACGGGGCAGTTTGAGGTGATGGATGTCAACCTGAAATTTAACAAGCCCGAACTGAAAGTGAACATCAACCGCGAAAAGGCCCGTCAAATGGGTGTATCCGTGCGCGACATAGCTGAAACCATGCAGCTGCTTTTTGGCCAGCAGCGCTTTGGCTATTTTATTATGGATGGAAAACAATATCAGGTAATCGGCCAGGCATCGCGCAATAACCGGAATGAGCCAACAGACCTGAGTGCAGTTTATGTAAGAAATAAGGACGGCCAGCAGGTTCAGTTAGCGAATCTGGTAAGTATGGAATCGGAAAGCAGTCCACCCCAGCTTCATCGTTACAACCGCTTTGTTTCGGCAACAGTTTCGGCACGTCCGGTTCAGGGAAAAACACTTGGCGAAGGAATTGATGTAATGGAAGGGGTTGCGAAAGGTATGTTGGATGAAAAATTCAGCACAGACCTGACCGGTTCTTCCAAAGAATTCCGGGATAGTTCGGGCAGCCTGCAGTTTGCCTTTATTCTTGCCCTCATACTTATTTATCTGGTATTGGCCGCTCAGTTCGAAAGTTTTCGTGATCCGCTCACGATCATGATCACCGTTCCTTTGGCACTTGCAGGCGCCCTGCTTTCGCTTTGGCTGTTCGGCCAAACCCTGAATATCTTTAGCCAGATCGGTATCATTGTTCTGGTAGGTATCGTGACGAAAAACGGTATCCTTATTGTCGAGTTCGCCAACCAGAAAAAGCAGGAAGGAAAAAGCAACAAGGAAGCCGTGATGGAAGCGGCCGTACAACGCTTCAGGCCTATCTTAATGACCAGTTTTGCCACCATCCTGGGCGCACTTCCTATTGCCCTGGCCTTGGGAGATGCTGCAACCAGCCGTATCCCCATGGGTATTGCCATTATTGGCGGGCTCATCTTCTCGCTTGGACTAACTCTTTATGTAATCCCGGCTATCTTCTTATTTATCAGTTCAAAAGGCGCTCGATTATCGACCCTTCAAAAGTTGAATTATGAAAACAAATAGTGCCTTTTTGATCTGCCTGCTTTGCTTATTCGGTAGTTCCTCGATGGCACAGCAATCCCTTACGCTTAAGCAGCTTGGTGACAGCCTGTTGGAGAACAATTATGCGCTCCGGCTTGTACGAATACAGGAGGAAAAGGCAGAGGTATTGAATACTCCGGGTGCGGCGGGGTTTTATCCCAGCGTGGTATTAAACGGACAACAGCAAAACAGTGCTTTTAATACCCGTCAGGAGTTTTTTAACGGAGATGTCCGGCAAGCCAACAATGCCCTCAACCAGTCGGTAAATGTTGGAGTACGTTTGGATTGGACCCTGTTCAACGGCTTTTATGTGCAAAGTCAAAAAAACGAACTGGAGCTTAATGCCACACTGGCTGAAGTGAATACGATACTTCAAATGGAATCGGAACTGTATACTGCTGCCAGTTTGTATTTTGAAATTATCGCACGCCAATCTTTGTTGGCGTCATTAGATAGCGCGCTGTATTTTAGCCACTTACGTGTGGAGCTGGCCAAAACCCAGCTGGAAGTAGGAAAAGGATCGCGGCTCGAATACCTACAGAGTATGCTCGACCTGAGTGCTGACAGTTCGAGATGGATGCAGGAAAAAACAGCGTTGGTTAACTTGCATACCCAGTTAAAACAGCAACTGGGCATGGATCCGAGAGCCGAGCTCCGTTTGGATGATTCGTTGGACGTGTTGGCACCCTTTGCTTATGAAAGCCTGCGTTCTGAAGTCATCGCTCAGAACAATCAGATCAAGGCGGTAAAAATTCAGGAATTAACAGCCGGAAACGCGATCCGAAAAGCACAAAGCCAGCGTTATCCAAGGGTTTCCCTCTATTCGGAATACAGTTTTGTCAGTTCCCAGAATGCAGTGGGGATCTTAAAAACGAACCGAAGTTTAGGTCCGGCAGCCGGGATCGGACTGAGCTATACCTTGTTNNGCGAAGCTGAGTCTGGAGAAGGGGTATTATGATCTGGAGGTTAAATTACTTCAGGAGTATGAAAATTACCTGCTTCAGCAAAAGTTACTCGCTTTTGAATTGGAGAATGTACGCATGTCACGCGAAAACGTACAACTGGCCAGGATCCAACTTCGCATGGGTAGTATCAATGCCTTTCAGTTCAGGGATGTGCAGCTTGTGGGACTGGAGGCAGAAAGTCGTTATGCCCAGGCTTTGTTCGCATTAAAAGAATCGGAATTGAACCTAATGCTCCTTAGTGGCGGATTGATCCGTTATTTCAACGGAACCAATTAGACGGGCAATTTAAAACTTGCGATTATTTCTTCTGCTCTCTTATATTTGGAATATGAAGAAACTGCTACTACTCACTTTATCACTTATTTCTGTTTATGGCTTGAAAGCCCAGGACCATTATTCGTTCTCGCAACGTTCTGCAAATTATGTAGAAATGACAAGTGGAACAGAGGTGTCTCCATCAGAATGGGATGATTTTGAAGTTGGAATAAGTCTGCCTTTTGCCTTTGAATATTTCGGAGTAGAGGTAGACACCATGTTTATCGCTGACGATGGCATTTTTTTTACCGATTTGCAGGCTGATTATATCAGTCCGCACGGTGAAGACCCAATTGCGCGGGGAGCAGGTCAATCGCCGGTTACCTATCGTGTAGATGGAACCGGAAATAAGCGTATTTTAAAAGTTCAATGGCCAAACATCAGCTTTTATTCCATCGCCGATTCGTTTCCCAACGATTTTGTGAATTATCAGGTTTGGTTTTATGAAGGCACCAATGTTATCGAATTTCATTATGGATCTTCTTTCATCACCACAGGAGCCCTGGCTGATCTCTACCTCACCCCGAATATGATGTCGCTTGACGGACTGAAATGGATCAATATCGAAGGAAATTCACCGAACTACATGCCCCAATACAACGATTTGAATCCCAATTACCTTTCTGCCAATCCGCCGGTGAATACCATTTTTGTATTTACGCCCGGCTTCCCGAATGGGGTTGATGAGTTGGTGAAGGATGAACAGCTTAGCCTATATCCCGTTCCTGCAGGAGCCGAACTGAATATAGAAAGCAGCTTGCCGATGCAGAAGATCCATGTTTACAATGCTGCCGGACAAAAGCTCAGCACCCATGAAGTTTCCGGAAACAAGGCAGAGATCGTTACCGACATGCTTCCCGCTGGTGTTTATTTTCTGGAGATCCATACCACTGAGGGGGTGATCAACAGGAAGTTTAGTAAATAGACCAAAGCAAATAATTCAAAACTTTTCTGCCCTCCTTGTTTTATAAGTCCCTTAAAAGAGTATTTTCGCGAAATAAACAGGATTACGACTATGTATTGGACACTTGAACTGGCTTCCTATCTTGACGATGCACCATGGCCCGCTACGAAAGACGAGTTGATCGATTATGCCATTCGTTCCGGTGCTCCTTTGGAGGTGATTGAAAATTTGCAGGAGTTGGAAGACGACGGTGAACCTTTTGAAAGTATCGAAGAGGTATGGCCCGATTATCCGACCGATGAAGATTATTTCTTCAACGAAGACGAGCTCTAGAAGAGAAAGGAAAAAAAATTAAAAGAGCCCCGGGTTTCCTTGTGAAGACGGGGTTTTTTTATGCCCGTCGTTTTCGCCGAACAGGTTCATCTGTACCGGCACATCGCCCAATCGTACATTCTGCAGTCTTTCTAATGCAGAATGCGGCCTGTTGCGGATATGAACGGTATAACGCAAAGCCGCTCCATTCCCCATCTGACGCACCAATCCCATGTCGAGCAATTCGGTAAAATCGCGCTGTATGGTTTTGCGGTTGCAACGGAAGATCAAACTCAGGTCTTTGGTCGAAGAAAAATGGTTTTCATAAATCAACTCAATGATCTTTTGTTGCCGCTCATTCAAATGGGCTGTCTCTGGCCTGCTCAATGACAAGCCTTCATCGAAAAAGAAGTTCACCATATTACGCTGACGGGGTGTGAGGTCTTCGTAATCGATCTGGTCCTGGTACAACTCCCTTAAATTCAGGTTGGCAGCCTGGAGCGCATGTTCATGGATATCCATACCCAGCTGCACCATATTCGAAAGATCGCTTTGGAGCAGGTCTTTGGTGTCTTTAAACTTAAACTGGTCAACAGCTCTTTTGTATACCGCCTGATGGGGCAAAATGGCCATATTCATGCTTAAAAGGCCCAAAGCATCTAAACCATGCACGCGCAGAAAGAGATGCTGGGCAAAACGAGCAAGGACCGTATGTTTCTTTAAAGCGGGTAAACTGCTGAGCAATGCAAAATGAATAAACCAGGAGGCAAGGATCTTTTCTTCTATGCTGAAGTGTTCAGCCTCGCCAGACAGTTCACGCATCCAGTCACGCAACGGATTTTCGAGCGTATTGGAAACCGATTGATGTTCGAAAAAGCGCATCACTTCTTCCTGGTCGTCAAAATTGCGGAACAGGAACAGGGCACGTTCGAGCAAAGCATAGAACCCGCCTTCAGCAGAAAGATGGTCTGAGAAAAACTTCAGCTGGCTGATATCTCCGGAATATTTTTCTTCAAGTCGCGTGGCATAAGCAAAAAGTTCATCCGCATGCATATTGCGGAAACTTTCATGCTCCAGACTCACATTGATGGCACAATCGAGCAGCGATTGACGGGTATGCCGGTCTTCAAGTTTTTTGCCCTCCAGTTCAAAATGTTTGCTTTTTTGCGGAATGTTAGCAGATAACGACGCGATACGAGCAAGCATATCCCGGTTGAATTTCGGATTATCCATCCACCTTTGAAAGACGTCGCGCAGCATATTCACAACACAAATCTAAAGCATTCAAAGCCGCATGGATAAAGGGCTTCAAACGCATACAATACCGTTATCCACAATAATGTGGATTTTATGCACCTAAAAGGAATCTAAAATTGGGAAAGCCCCGAACTGACGCGAAGTAGCGTAAAATGGACACTTATCCATTTCTGTAAATAACTACAACCTATAAATTCCAATTTTGAACCGAAAAATGGGATTTATTCGATCTCCAGCGCATTTATTTCATATAAAGATGCCACTGTTCGGCTTATTTTTTCGCGCAGTTCCTCTATGTTTTGCTTTTTATGCGCAGAAATGAAAACAACAGGGGAGTTCTCTCTCGACATCCAGCTTTTTTTCAAATGATCCAGATTCTCCTCCACGCTCAATTCCGGCAACTCTTCGCCGCTGATCTCATCCAGTCCCCGGGCCTGTGGATGATACAGGTCTATCTTGTTAAATACCATGATCACCGGCTTATGGTCCACCTTTATATCCTTCAGCGTTTCTTTTACCACCTCGATCTGGTCCATAAAGTTGGGATGCGAAATATCCACCACATGAAGCAATAGATCGGCTTCCCGCACTTCGTCCAACGTCGACTTAAAACATTCGATCAACTGGTGGGGTAATTTCCGGATGAACCCTACTGTATCCGAAAGGAGGAATGGGGTATTGTCCAATACAACCTTTCTTACGGTTGAATCGAGGGTGGCGAAAAGTTTGTTTTCAGCCAATACATCTGATTTACTCAGCAGGTTCATGATGGTCGATTTGCACNNCTGTGAAAGCCCTCAGGAGCGAGCTCTTCCCGGCGTTGGTATAGCCAACCAGGGCCACCCGAACAATTCCATCCCGGTTACTGCGGCGGGTAAGGCTCTGTTTATCGATATCGGCCAGGCGCTTTTTCAATAAGCTGATCTTATCCAAAATGATACGCCGGTCAGTTTCGATCTGCGTTTCACCCGGACCTTTCATCCCTATACCCCCCTGCTGTTTGCTTAAGTGGGTCCACATTCTGGTCAAACGGGGGAGCAGATACTGCAACTGGGCAAGTTCCACCTGAGTTTTGGCCTGGGCGGTTTGAGCACGGGTGGCAAAAATGTCGAGGATCAGGTTATTGCGGTCAAGGATCTTTACATTCAGGGCGATCTCCAGGTTTCGTTGCTGGCTGGGGCTTAATTCATCATCAAAGATGACCATGCTGGCCTTATGTTCGTCCACATAAAGACGGATCTCTTCCAGCTTTCCCTCACCCACAAAAGTGCGGGAGTGGGGATGGTCTAACTTTTGTGTAAATTTCCGGAGGGTTTTAGCCCCGGCAGTTTCCGTTAAAAACGCGAGTTCGTCAAGGTATTCCTGCACCTGTTCTTTGGGTTTCGATTTATAGTCGATGCCAACCAGAACTGCGGTTTCCTGTAATTTGTGTGTATCGTGTAACTTGCCTTTCAATATCAGCGAATGAACTGCAAAAATACATCCTTGCGTTGTGCCTTGCTAATCTTGTTTCTGTTTGCTCAAAAGGCAGGGTTCTCCCAGGAAACACCCTGGCTGCCCGACAGTGTTATACAAGTCAAGCCTCATTTTAGTAATCCTACTTTCGACAGTTTAGAAACCAATGTTGTCTATCAGCCGCTGCACCCGCATCAGGGAACCGATAAATATGAAAAGCGCCTTTTCAAAGACAGTTTAAACCGCTTAAAACGGGAGTTATACCAGGGAAAAGCGTACAAAAATGATCCGGACAGTATTGAAGTAACCCGGAATTTTAACGCGAATCCGGTTCAGAACTTCACGCCTATGGACAATGCCATGGCCATTTCGCCTGACGGCATTATTGTATCGGCGGTCAACGCCAACTGGTGTGTTTTTGATAAGAATGGAAGCTTGAAATTATTCAGGACCTTTAAACAGCTCGCCAACGACCCTGCCCTGACAGGCCAGTTTTTTGACCCCCGGGTAGTATATGATCCGGTAAGTGAACGTTTTATCATGGTGATTCTCCATGGGATTCATTCGGCCGATTCCCGCATTTTGGTATTTGTTTCCAAAAATAAAGACCCCCTTTGGGGCTGGAATGTCTATTCCTTTTCCGGCAATCCCTTTTCCGAAGGGGTGTTTTCGGATTATCCTCATTTAGGCATTTCAGCGAATCACGTTTGGGTGAGCGTTAATTTGTTCGGTGATCCGGATATGAAATTTAAAAAGTCGCTGATACTGGTGCTCGATAAAAACGCCATGTCACAAGGAGCTGCTGTAAATGCCGCCTTATACCATGAGCTGAAAACCCTGGAGAATAAACATGTTTTTAGTATGGTGCCGGCAAACAATTACAATGGAGTGGGAGCTGCGGGTATCCATTTTCTGAGTGCTATAGACCGTGGTGGAGAAGAGCTTTACCTCTTTTATCTGGATCCGGGTAAAGGCGTTCAATCCCGGGCCACCATCAAAACAGGTCCTTATTCCCTGCCACCGGATGCCATGCAAAAGGATGAAAACACACTGATGGATGGCGGAGATTGCCGTATTACGGGTGCTTTTTACCGAAACGGACTCATCCATTTTTGTCTGAATACAAAAACCGCTCAACTGAGAAATGCAATCTATTACGGCCGGGTTGATGTTGGTACCTTTGTCTGTGAGGCACGTACGATCGTGTCGGCAAAGGATATGGCCTATGGCAGCCCGGTTTCTTTTGCCGCTTATGCTGCCAACAGGGCGGTTCTTATTCCTGTCGTTTATACCTCTGAAAACGATTATCCATCCATTGGCTATCTCTATGTGGATGATAATATGAAAGACTATCCCCTGGTTTCCGTTTTTACCGGACTAAGTCCGCGTACCAATACAAAAGGCGAAGTGAACCGCTGGGGAGATTATACAACAGCCGCATCGCTCACCCAGACTGAAAAGCCGGAAATCTGGTTTGCCGCTTCGGGAACTTCAACAGATAACCGCTGGCAGAATTTTCTTGTGCAGGTCGTTGGCGACGAGGATACGATACAAAATTCACCGGAACGAACACAGATCTGCATATATCCGAATCCTGTGGGTAGTCTGCTAAAGATAGAGGTCAAGCTGGAATCCAGTGCTCAGGTAGAAATTGTTTTGTATGACAGTAAAGGAAAGCGGATAGAAAACATCTGGACGGGGGTTATGACGAAAGGCAGCAACAGGGTGATATTTGAGCCGAGGGTAAAAGCCTCTGGTTTGTATTATGTTCGTGTGATTTCGGGAGATCAGGTAGTGCATACGGAAACCCTATTTATTGAATGAAACAACGGCTCATTTTTCTTCTTTTATTCGTGGGATTAAGCGAGACCGCGCTACCTCAACAGGTAGAATGGTCGAGTATGGAGCGTTTTCGAAACAAAACAGCCTATAACCGGGTTATCGGGTCGAATGAGCATGGCTATTACGTCCTGCGAAGCAAAGGATACGACATACGCCACAACGTGATCATTGAGCGGTACCGGGAAAGTTTGGGAATGGATTTTAGTAAAAAACTTCCCGACATGCGGGGCACGGAGCTGGTGAATGCCTTTGTGACTGAAATCGGGATCGTACTTTGGAAAAGCAGGTACAACCGTCAAACTGAAAAGCTGGAATTGTTTATCGAACATCTTGACACGGAAGGCGAACCCACCGGTCGTCCGATACCACTCCTCATCGCACAGCCCAGGAATTACAGCGATGATGGAGATTTCAGTGTAACGGAAAATCAGGCAGGGACCCATTATGTCGTAACCTATTCAGAAATGGCTCCTGAAGGAAAAAGTTACTTAAATGTTCAGGTTTTTGACCGGCGTTTGGAAAGGGTGAGCTCCCGGCGCCAGATCCTTGAGTTTGAGGGCAAAGATTTTGAGATCAATCAGATCCTGGTAGACAGCTTGGGCCAAGTATTCCTTCTGGTAAGCGGGGTCAACCCCGATATGAAAAAGGGTACTCCGGAACGTATTGGCATTCATCTTTTTGCCATGAATACCCATAGCGACTGGTTCGATTTTTACCTGAATTTTGAAGATACCTATATCCATAGTCCGATCATGGTTCTGGACGATAGTAACGACCGCGTACTGGTATCCGGCTTGTATTCGTTACTAAATCGGAAACAATGCAAAGGCACCCTCGAATTTGCGATAAGGAGGCCGGATTTTCAATTACTCCGGCACACTTTTATACCCTTTTCCTCCGAATTTGTTCGGGATATTGGCGGGCCACGGGCAGCTGAAAAGGAAGAAGAATTGCAGGATTTTGTGATCCGGTACATGGTGGTACGAAGCGATGGCGGATACCTCCTTTTTGGAGAGGAATTTTCGATCGCCCAGCAATCCTATACCTATTATGTTAACGGGATCGCTCAGGTAAGCTCCCGCAGCGTGTACAATTACGGGAAGATCTTTTTGCTTTCGTATGGACCAACCCAGGGCCTTGAATGGTCGAAGGTGATCAGTAAAGGCCAATCTTCGGTAAATGATTTTGGCTATTATTCCTCTTTTACGATTTGCAGGCGAAAGGACCGTATCCATATCCTTTTCAACGACAAGTTAAAAGGGAATGGAGGGGTGCTTAACTATACGCTATATACCGATCAGGTCCTGGAAGAAGAGATGTTATTCGGAAACCAGGGGGCATTTATTTCGATCGTTCCCTCAGAATCAAAACAATTGGATGCGAATACCGTATTGATTCCCACCTCAAAAGATCGCAAGTTTGCATTCCTAAAACTGACTTTTTGATCCGCTTTTTAAAAAATAATCAATTTCCTACGCTGCTTCTTGTTTTGGGGCTGCTTCTGGGGCTGGGCTTCCTTCTTTATGGACTCGATCCGGAAGTTATTCCGCTTACAGAGCCGACACCACTTACAAAATGGACCCGTAAATCGCTGGAACTTATTTTTGGAGGAACCCGGGCCGGTGTATTCAGTATTGCTCTTATACTAATCATTGTTCAAAGCCTATTGTTTGGACTGTTGGCCGAAAGGCATCAGCTTTTGTATAAAAACACCTGGTTGCCGGTTTTATTTTTCGGGCTTTTCAATATGGTCTTTCCGGAGCAATTAACCCTGCATCCCGAATTGTTGGCGAATACGTTTTTGGTTCTGGCCGTTATGGCGATCTTTCAGGCTCAGGGTAAGGAAAAGGCCATGCCTGCACTCATCAATGCCGGGATCTTAGGGGGCATTGCTTTTCTTTTTGCCCCGGAAACCTTTTTGGTCATCCCGGTATTTATTGTGGGCATTATGTTCTTTAAACCCCTTACAGGATTGGATATTTTCCAATACCTGACCGGTTACGGACTCGTTCTCTTTTTTAGCATAACGCTTATGTACCTGATCGGTCGTGAAGACGTGGTCCATGCTTATGTTAACAGTACCTGGATTTCACCGGGACCGGGTGAAGTGTGGCGGGAACCATATTTTTTAGGGTTTATGGGCTTGTTGCTGGCCATCCTGATCCCCACTTTTTTCCTGTTGCAGCAAAATTTCTTTCGCAATACCGTTCGTGTGAGAAAATTGCAGCAATACCTGCTGGTCTATTTGTTTTTTACCTTGCTGTTCGCGTTTTTTGGCATACAGTCCATCAAAAATGCCATGAGCATCCTGGCTTTGCCATTGTCGGTCTTTTTGACCTATTTTTTCTTACCCGACAAAAGGAAATGGGTACGGGAGTTCATTTTTATCCTTTTCCTGTTTGTCCTTTTTCTGCAGCACGTTCCTCTGTTCTAGTGAGCCTCAAGCCAGTTAGCTCCAATTCCTACTTCCACTTCGATCGGGACAGCCAATTGGATGGCGTTTTTCATTTTATCGATCACAAGTTTTTTCAGGAGCTCTTTTTCACTGTGATGCACCTCAAAAAGCAACTCATCATGCACCTGAAGGATCATTTTGCTTTTAAGGGAAGCCTTTTGCATGGCTTCATGAACAGCGATCATGGCAATTTTGATCATGTCGGCAGCTGATCCCTGTATTGGCGCATTGATGGCGTTTCGTTCTGCAAAACCGCGCACCGTCTGGTTTCGGGAATTGATATCCCGGATATACCTGCGCCGGCCTTTTACCGTTTGAACAAAACCATGCGTACGGGCGCCTTCAATGGTGTCGTTCATGTATTTTTTAATGTTTGGGTACTGCGTGAAGTAGGCTTCGATAATTTCAGCCGCTTCCTTGCGCGGTATTTCCAGGCGCTGGGCCAGTCCGAATGCTGAAATGCCGTAAATGATCCCGAAGTTGACCATTTTGGCCTTTCTGCGCATCTCTTTGTCTACGGCATCCAGACTTACATTAAACACCTTTGAGGCAGTAGCCGTATGGATATCATGCCCATCCTTAAAATCCCGGATCATCCCTTCATCACCCGAAAGAGCGGCGATGATCCTAAGTTCGATCTGGGAATAATCTGCAGCCAGGATCTCAAATTCACTGTTACGGGGAATAAACGCCTTCCGGACTTCCCGGCCCATTTCTGTTCGAATTGGGATATTTTGCAGATTTGGATTTTGAGAGCTAAGTCTTCCTGTTGCCGCAACTGCCTGATTGAATGAAGTATGTACCCTTCCACTTACAGGATGGATCAAAGTAGGCAGGGCGTCGACATAGGTGGATTTAAGTTTGCTGATCTGACGATAACGCAGGATCTCCTTGATGATCTCGTGTTCCGGGGCGAGTTTGCTCAGGATATCCTCGCCGGTTTGGTATTGGCCGGTTTTGGTTTTTTTCGCTTTGGGGTCGAGTTTGAGTTTTTCAAAAAGCACTTCGCCCATCTGTTTTGGCGAGGCAATATTAAATTTTACTCCGGCAAGGGTATGGATTCTTTCTTCGCTCTTTTTCGCTTCCAGATCGAGTTCGGCCGAATAGAGGTGGAGGAAGTTTTTATCGATCATCACCCCTTCACGTTCCATCCCTGCGAGCACGGGAACCAGTGGCATTTCTATTTCTTCCAATACAGAAACAGCTTCCTGTTCTTTTAATTTGGGCACAAAGATATCATGCAATTGCAGGGTGATATCCGAATCTTCAGCTGCATACTCTTTGATCTTCTCCAGTGGCACATCCCGCATATTCAGCTGGGCAATTCCTTTTTTGCCGATCAATTCAGTGATGGAAACCGGTTTGTACTGTAAATAATGCTCCGACATGGCATCCATATTATGGCGGGAATCAGCTTCAAGGNNAGGAGGTAATGGGCCAGCATGGTGTCGAACAGTTTGCCGCCGAGTTCGATGCCGTAATTTTGCATCACCATGAGGTCGTATTTGATATTTTGGGCAATGATGACCTTGGTTTTGTCCTCCAGAACAGGCCGAAAGCGCTCAACCAGCTTCCGGGCTTCGCTTTGATCTTCGGGAACCGGTACATACCAGGCCTGATGGGCTTTGGTGGCAAAAGATAAACCGACCAATTCGGCATCCATGGCATTGAGCGAGGTGGTTTCCGTATCAAAACAATACTGATCGGCAATTTTCAAGGCGCTAAGCAGTTGATGGATACCGGCTTCATCCTCCACAAGAACATATTCGTGGGCGACGTCATGAATGGTTTTCAGGTCGATCTGTTCGGTTTGCGGATCTTCTTCATTTTCCTCTTCTTCCTGAACAGGTGCAGGTGAATTTGCTGCGGGCTGGCTGAAAAGATCTCCCTGGGCGGTAACAACTGGCGCGCGCCTCGGTTCACCACTATCGCTAAAAATCCGTTTTGCCAGGGTACGAAATTCGAGCTCGGCAAAAAGTTCTCTCAGTACTTCTTCATTCGGTGCCTCCAAAAGGAGTTCTTTTTCATTCAATTGAACAGGAGCATCAATAATAATGGTTGCTAAACGTTTGGATAAGATCGCTTTATCTTTATTTTCTTCAACCTTTTCTTTTAACTTTCCTTTTAGTTTGTCGGTATTGTTGAGCAGGTTTTCGATGGTGTCGAATTCAGCGATCAGTTTAATGGCTGTTTTTTCGCCAACTCCCGGGATGCCCGGGATATTATCAACAGCATCGCCCATAAGTCCCAGGATATCGATAACCTGATCCACCCGTTTGATTTGCCAGCGATTTAAAATTTCATCTACGCCCAAAACAGAGGCGCCATTACCCAGGTGGGCGGGTTTATAAATTTTTATATTCTCGCTGACGAGTTGTCCAAAATCCTTATCCGGGGTCATCATGTAGGTTATGAACCCGGCCTTTTCGGCTTGTTTGGCAAGTGTTCCGATGAGGTCATCGGCTTCATAGCCATCCAGGGTGATCAGAGGAATATTAAAGCCTTCGATGAGGCGGAAAATATAAGGAATGGATTTGGCCAGGTCTTCAGGCATTGCTTCCCGGTTGGCCTTATAGGCTTCAAATTCTATATGACGGTCGGTAGGTGCCTCAGTGTCAAAGATAACAGCCAGATGACTCGGTTTTTCTTTTTGAATAACCTCAAGCAGGGTATTCACAAAACCGAAGGTGGCCGAAGTATTTATTCCGGTGCTGCTGATCCGGGGATTTTGGCTAAAAGCGAAGAAGGCACGGTAGATGAGGGCCATTCCATCGAGTAAAAAAAGGCGTTTCTGCTCCATAGATCTAAGTCCTCAAACTTACTAATTTATCGCTTAGGAGTGGGGGTTCGCTTCAGTTTCCTTTTCTTTGCACAAATTCTTGTGCTTTGATCAAAAAGTTATCCATCGTTATTCCCGCTTACAATGAGGGAAGAACCATTCACTTCATCCTTGATAAGGTAAAAGATGTTGTGCTTATTGGCGACATTGAAAAGGAAGTTATTATCGTGAACGACTGCTCAAAAGATAATACCGTGGAGGCCGTTGAGAAGTATATGGCCGATAATCCCGAACTGGCGATCACCTTTTATTCGCACGAAGTGAACAAGGGTAAAGGAGCAGCGCTTCATACAGGTATTGAAAAGGCTACAGGCGATGTTGTCATCATACAGGATGCAGATCTTGAATACGACCCGCGTGAATACAATGATGTGTTAAAACCTTTTCGTGAGAGAGTAGCCGATGTGGTATACGGATCGCGATTTATGGGTGGTAATCCTCACCGTATTCTGTTCTTTTGGCATACGATCGGGAATAAGTTCCTGACTCTTTTGTCGAATATGTTCACCAACCTGAACCTTACTGACATGGAAACCTGTTATAAGGCGTTTAAAAGGCAAATCATCCAGGGTCTTGATCTAAAAGAGAAACGTTTTGGTTTTGAGCCGGAGGTTACAGCGAAAATTGCGCGTATTGAAAATATCCGGATCTATGAAGTGGGGATCTCCTATTATGGCCGTACGTATGAAGAAGGGAAAAAAATAGGCTGGAGAGATGGGTTCCGGGCTATCTGGTGTATCCTCAAATACAATCTATTTCTCTAAGAGGTCCTTCAACTCTTTTACATTCAGCGGTTTTTTGATAAACTCAGCAACCAGAGGATTGGCTTTGGCTTTGGAAATATCACCAAAATCAAGCGATGACGATACCATAAAAATGCGGGTGTTTTCTTTATTGATATGGGTCATTTGCTCATAAACTTTTAAAAAATCGAAGCCGTCCATTTCCGGCATTTGAATGTCCAAAAGTATAATATTGGGTATCACTGTATTCTTTGCCAGGCTTTCCAGGGCTTCCCTTGCGGTGGTAAAATGAACAATATGTTCACTGATGCCGCTGAGCCGGATCAATTTTTCATGCAGAAAAAGATCTATTTCATTGTCGTCGACAAGCATGATATATGGTAATTCCATCTCAGTTCGATAAATTAGGTAATACTAGTTCAAAGGAAGTGCCTTCTCCATATACGGAATGCACCTTGATCTCGCCTCCGATTTTGGACAAGGCTTCTTTTACGATGTAAAGGCCAATTCCGGTTCCGGGTGTCCTGTTCAAAGTTTTCGTACGGAAGAACATTTTAAAAATACTTTCCAAATGTTCCTGGAGGATTCCTACGCCATTGTCTTTGATCTGAATGATGGCTTTTTGGGCGTCGGATTTGATCATGATATCCACTTCCGGGTTGCTGGCATCATTTTTTTGATATTTGATGGCATTGGATATCAGGTTGCTCAGAATAACATGGATTCGGAATTCATCGCTGTGAAAGGGCGCATCCTGCTGTACATTGATATGAAAATTTACAGTAGGGTCCGTATTTTTTAAGGTTTCGACGACTTCCTGAACCAGAGATTCAAACATCACCTGGCCATGATTGGATTCGGCACGGGCATTCTGGTAATATTCGATGATGTTTTGAATAAAGCTGTCGAGCTTTTGAACGCTTCGTTCTATCATGTCGAGATAGACATAGGGATCCCCGTTACCTTTTTCCAGCCGGGATAATTCCACCAGACCGAGTATGGACATCAGAGGTGCACGAAGGTCATGCGACGCGCTGTAAACAAAGCGATTCAGTTCGTCGTTTGTTTTGATCAGCTCTTCATTTTTGATTTTGAGTTCCTTTTTAACGCGAAACGCCTCATAGGAAGAGTCAATGATGTTTTTCAGATTCTGGGGATCCCAGGGTTTAACAACATATTGATTGATTTTTCCTTTGTTTACCGCATCGATGATGGTTTGTGAATTCGTGTAGGCGGTAATCAGGATGCGAACCACATCCGGATGTTTCTTTTGGATCTTTTCAAAAAAGTCGACTCCGGAAACCTTAGGCATCCGCTGATCAGCGAGAGCTACATGGATCTCGATTTCATCTAATAAACGGTAAGCTTCGTTGGCATCGGATACGGTGTATATCTCGAAATCGCGACGAAAACTGGCTTTGAATGCCTTGAGGTTATTGTCTTCATCGTCGATATACAGAATACGGGCACGTTCTTTACTCATAGCAGGATCAGTTCGTATTCAATTTTGCGGTGACGGGCAAGGTAATGATAAATTCAGTTCCCTTTCCCACTTCAGTATTAACCTGGATGTGGCCACCATGCGTTTCGATGATTTTAAACACGATCGACAATCCGAGTCCGGTACCTTCACCCACATCTTTGGTTGTGAAAAAGGGTTCGAATATCCGCGCTTTTACCTCATCGGTCATCCCAGGACCAGTATCCTTTATTGAAAAAAAGACGTTTTCCTCGTCGGTGGTAGAAGTGATTGTGAGCACATGCTTTTCATCGATAGACTTTCCCTTCATCGCCTGGAGCGCATTGCTTAAAATATTCATAAAGATCTGATTGATCTTGCCCGGGAAACATTCCACCGGAGGCAAATCAGCCAGATCGGTAACGACTTCCACATTATCGGGAATAGAATTTCGTAACAGTACGAGTGTTGACTGCAAACCTTCATTCAGGTCGGCAGGTTTTAGATCTGACTCATCAAGCCGGCTAAATGTTTTTAGTCCTTTTACGATCTCGGAGGTCCTTAGTGCACCATCTTCTATACCTACAAGAAGTTCGCTGATCTCATTCCGGATATATTCAAAATCGATCTCAGTTTTGAAATTTTCGACTTCTTTAATACGTGCTTCGACATCGTCAGCTGAAAATGCCTGGCTGTATTGATCAATGATGGACAACATATCCTGGATGTCCAAACGCAGGGGCTGAACATTGGCGCTTACGAAATTGATCGGATTATTGATCTCATGGGCAATTCCGGCAGTAAGCTGGCCAAGGGAGGCCATTTTTTCAGCGTCTACCAGTTGAGCCTGGGTTTCTTTCAAATGATTCAGGGTTACCACCAATTCTTCATTGGTTTCCTGCAACTCAATGGTTCTTTCCTGCACCTTTTGTTCCAGGTAGGCATTTTGTTCCCGGATGATCCGCTCATTTTCCAAAGAAATACGGAGGGCTTCTGCCTGCGAGGCTTCTTTTTCTTTTTTGAGGATATTGATACGGTCTGCCAGAGCGAAGGAAAGTAACATTACTTCGATCGCAGAGCCAACCGGCATCATGTAATACGTGAAGTTATTGTATGGCAATACGCCAAAATCCTTCATAACATAGAGGGCAACGCCAAAAAGGAATACGGCCCATGCAATGGAGAAGAAGAAGGCGGGTCTGTCGCCGGTACGTGCAATGCGAACCGCCATGATCATCATTGAGGTAGCCGCAACCACAGCACATGCTTCAATAAGAATAAAACTTCCGGCGAAAACGCCGAAGAATGAAAGCAGCGTACCTAATAAATAACCGGCAGTTACCCCATAAAAGAGTTTGTCAAATATTTTGGAATGCCGTCGGGTATGCAGGAATACCCGCATAAACTGCATGCCACTGATGCCCACAAGGGAGGGAAAGAGGAAACTATTGTAAACAGCGATTACCGGTAAATTGGGCCAGAGGTACTGAAAACTGTAGCCATGAATACTGGATTGTGTAAGGATCACAAACAGTAAATAGATCACATAATAGAAATATGAACGGTCGCGGGTGCTGATGTAGATAAAAGCGTTGTACAACAACATTACTAACATGATCCCCAGATAGATCCCGGAAAAAACGTCCTTCTTTTTGGTTAATGCAAGCATGGCCTGGCGCGACCCGATCAGCATAGGAACCTGGACATTTTCTTTCGCCTGCACTTTCAGGAAGAGTGTTTTGGTGCTTTCGGGTTCTATTTCAAACACATAGAGGTAATTCGGATCGTAATAGAGCCTTTCTTTAAACGTACGGTGTTCTCCCAGATCAATAGAAATATAGCCAGAATCCGTTTTATCAAAAAACTCAACATAGTCGAGGATGGGCTGAGCTACCTGAAGCACATAGTCGGATTCCCGGGTTTCGTTCTTCACCTCAACTTTCAGCCAAAAGGTAGAGGAGCTGATCCCAAAATTCGGTACATCCTTGTGTACCGGAATAAAGTCCAGGCCCTCAACGGCATGAATAGTTGCTGTATCTTGGGTAAATTCAAGATAGGAGCAATTGTTTTTTACATGCACCACCTGATGCTCATCAACCAACCTGATGGTTTGTCCAAAAACAAGGGACGATTGCTGGACCAAAATCAGAACAAGGAGTAAAGGGTAGATTCCTCTGATCATCTGAGCTTCATTTTTAAATGGTATTCGATATGCAATGTAGATTTAGCAGTTATTTCATCAAAATCCTGATCTGGATTTTCACGAAGACTTAACATACGCAAACGATCTTCTTCGTTCGCCGTTCCAAGGTTCTTCGCATTCAAAATACCCAATACACGTGCAATATAATTTTCATTTGGATAAACAAACTGTCCGGAATCGCCGAGTGTTTCATCGACCACAAACCCGACACGCCGGAACATACTCAGGGTATAATCAGCACAAATGCCCACCATGGTTGAAATTCCGACTTGAGAACAAATGGCAATTCCTGCACGGGAAAGCAATAAGCTCAATCCAATACCCGCTACATCTTTGGCATTCCATAAAGCACACAATTCACCCACTCCTTCAGGAAGATAGGAAGCAACTATAGTGTGAATATTCGGATCCCGGTAGCCAATGGCCCTTTCAACGGGAAGTTGATGGATACCGTCGGCTTTTTGCATGCGAATTCCACCAACCATTTTGCCCTGCCTGTTTATCACGACTACGCAATAAACGCACTCCATCGACGACCATTCCTCGTTATTAGAGGTAATATTCGTGATGCCGTAATCTTTCAATACGCGCACATGGCCAGCGGCATATTCCCTACATAACTCTGGTTCGTCAATCGCCCGGAATGCTTTAAAAATGAACATCTCCCCTGATTAGTATATTTTTATTGAGAAGTCGAAGCGAACGCTTGCTGGGTGGTTCGCACCAGCTCAGGCGGAATAAAAACACCCCTCTTCTCGAACGCAATATGGTGGTTATTTTATCTATTTCTGCTTTTAATAGCCGGATTTCTTTGATTATTTCTGAATCCAGTCCATTATTTGCCTTTTCAATCCGGTTAAAAAAGAACAATGGAGCTGAAACCGGATGCACGGACCAACCCTGAACATTGGCTGTTATCCATGCCCGCAAGATTGCAGCTCCCAATGCTAAACTTGATTCCGGAATGGCGGGATCACAGGTGATCAAACATAAGGCAGATGAAGCTTTTACGGCATCTATTCCTCCTTGCGCAAATCCGTCACCAACTTTCCACTGGCGGATAAGTTCCAATACCTCCGGATCACTGCTTACGTGAAGCCCCGCTTCCTGAACCGGCGTCAGTTCCATTGTTCCTACATCAAGTCCGTCGCGGGTTTCAAGGGCTTCTTTTTCAGTCCAGCGAACCTCGTCGTGGAAAAATTCATAATGTGCCTGGGCATTCAGTGAACGGATCTTTTCAGTCTGTCCTACTACCTTAGCCCATGTTTCGAGACTGTTTTTATCGGAAAAAATATCGGCCTGCAAGCCGGGAATTTCAGCAACATTTTGCTGAATGGAGGTGATCAGCGATTCAGGAACAGGAACATAAGGCGCTTTTTTTCTGTTAGAACAGCGCATTTCTATACCCATAGCCAGTTCGCTGACTTTTAAACCCGGATCTTTTGTGATCTTAAAGGCAGCCACCAGCTGGTTTTTTCCTATAGGATGAATTTCGACCCTATAGCCCATACGCCCGGCTGCCAGCCTTAAGGATTCAGAGCAGGCGCCTAAAGAAAGATAAGCCAGCGAATCATCATAATCGGTCCAGGAATAAGTACGCGACTTTTCGTGGAACAAAAAGAGGTGTCCGTTCAAACTCACCCATTTCCAGGGCTGGTTATTTCCTGCCGAAGGGGCCATAGAGGTTAAAGAGATCAGCGGGTCGATATCTTCTTCTTTTAAACCTCCTTTTTCCCAGGCAAGTTCGTTAAGGGTATGTTTGGCCTCATGGATCAGGTTTTCTGTGATAAGCGCAGGAAAGCTATATTTCTGAGGTATGAAGTGGAAGGATTTCTGGTCCTTATCCTGGATAAGCTGGTCAAGGTCTATAAAATAGCGTCCTGAATCGTGGAACTGATCCAAAAAGATCCTACGTACTGTATCTGCAGCCAGGGCGCCTCCCATGGCGACGGAAGTGGCCAATTGTGGCCATGTATGTATGGTTTCTCCGATCTCTACCATCGATGCTTTCAAACGTTTACTGATCGTATCCATACCAAATATAGGAAGCATATAGGGTACTTTTTCCTCATTGGTCAGATTATTCAGACCGGTAAGATCAAGATGGTCGACCCAGCCGTGCATGATCGGGCGTCCGGGTTCCAGATCAAAACGTTCTATATCGATCGTCCCCCGGTCGCTCATGTCCATAACCACAGGTATTTTCATGCTTCGTGCTTTTTCGCGGAGAAGAATCTTTATATCAATGCTATCGCACTCATCCACAACAAGGTCGAGGTCGCCTTCCCCGTTAAAAAAAGCATCCATATTTTCCCTTAACAGTCCTTCCGGAAAACAGCGAATTTTAAAATAGGGATCAATTTCAAGAATTTCACGGGCTACTAACACGGTCTTATTCAGCCCCATATTGTGCAAACCCGTACGTATCCTGTTCAGGTTGGCCAATTCAAGCTCGTCGAAATCGGCAATACGGATCTCACCACAAATACGTTCCATAGCCAGTACCAGGGAAATGGATTGCCCAACCGATAAACCGACCACGCCAATTTTTTTGGTCCGGAGCAGGGCTTGTTCGTTCAATGTGATCTTGGGATTATTCGGACTGATTCGGGTAGCAACAAAGTCTTCTTCCTTCAGAATATGCACAAGTCTTCTGCTCCAGGGATAATATACCCAAATTCCATATTCAGCCGGATCGATCTTTTCAAAAAAATCTTCGATCGCTTTTTTCAGGCTTTCATCTTTTAGCTTTTTCTTTGGAAAACGCGATTTTAACATCTCACCTACCTGTGCATGTATGGTGTCATACACATGTACCGAGACATCCTTAAAAAGTGCTGCTAATTGTTGTTTACCTTCGGAACTACTGGGGTCAATAAAATGAGGGACCCAATCTGAATCGGAACATTTTTGAAAAGCTAATTGCATTGTTTATATTCGATACGGGATAGTTGAGCGTATCATTCTGCAAATAAGATACTATTGTTGAATTATTCAACCTATTTCACCCATTGTTTAGGACTTAGTATTTTCTAAATTTGTACGGGAGAGAATAACATGACACAATTATTAAATGTACTCTATGTGGATGATGAGCAGAATAACCTGCTTTCCTTCAAAGCGGCCTTCAGAAGAGACTTCAATGTCTTTACTGCCATATCCGGGCAGGAGGGTTTAGACATTGTAAAAAACGAAGACATCCATATTATCATAACGGATCAGCGGATGCCCAACATGACCGGTGTTGAATTCCTGCAAAAAGTTATTCCTGTCGCACCGGACCCGATCCGGATTTTGTTAACCGGCTATAGCGATATCAATGCGGTTGTTGATGCCATCAATAAAGGAGAAGTATATCGCTACCTTACAAAGCCCTGGGACAATGAATTTCTTAAAACGACAATACGCCAGGCTTATGAGGTGTTTATCCTGCGTCGTGAAAACGAGCGGCTCATTGATGAATTGAAACGGGCCAATGAGCAGTTGGAGTTTTATCTGCGCCAAAAGCTCCTTTCCTGATCCTTTTAGAGACTCAAGGCCTTTTTTATTCCCTGAATTTTTTCCCCTAATGCTGCAAGTGCCAGTTCATAGGAGCTGTGACCAGCAACCTGAGTACGTACGCTGATATAAAACTTGATCTTTGGTTCAGTTCCTGACGGGCGTGCTGTGATGCAGGAATTATCCTCCAGGATAAACTGAAAAACATTGGACTTTGGCAGATTTATAGGCTTTGATTCACCGGTTTTAATATTTTTTTCCGTACCAGATTCGTAATCGCGTATGAGGGAAACAGCCTGACCGTTTATTTCTTCAAATGGATTGTTGCGAAAATCTTCCATCATTTGCCTGATCTCATCGGCTCCGCTTTTGCCTTTTTTGGTAATGGATACCAGATCTTCCTTATATGCAGCGCATTGTTTATGGATGCGTTCCAGATAATCAGGGAGGGTCATTCCTTCACTTTTCGCCCAGGCAGCCGATTCGGCGATAAGGGCTGCCGAACTTACCGCGTCTTTATCCCGCACAAAATCACCGATCAGGTAACCATAACTTTCTTCTCCGCCAACCAGATAGGTTTCTTTTCCTTCTTTTTCACGGATCAGTTCGGCGATGTATTTAAAGCCGGTGAGGCATTCGTAGACCTTTACTCCAAAATGTGCGGCAATGTCGCTGATGAGATCGGTGGTGACGATCGTTTTAGCGACAAATTGATCGCCTTTTAATTCTCCGCGTTTTTGTTTTTGGGAGAGGATATAATGAACCAGAATTGCCGCAGTTTGGTTCCCATTCATCAGCACCATTTCCCCGTTTTTTGCGCGTACGGCAATACCCACCCGATCAGCATCGGGATCGGTTCCGAGAACCAGGTCGGCTTTAGTTTCCCGGGCCCTCTCAATAGCCAGATTCAGGGCAGCTGCCTCTTCAGGATTGGGAGAATGAACGGTTGGGAAATTTCCGTTAGGTGTTTTTTGACTTTCCAGTACTTCGACTCGCGAAAAGCCCATTTGTTTCAAAACCTGGGGAACCCCGTTGATCCCTGTTCCATGAATGGGGGTATAGATGATCTTCAGGTCGTTTTTACCGACATTGTTCAGGCTTAATTTGCTTACCTCGTCCCAATAAAGCTTGTCCATTTCAGCCCCAAGACCATGAATTTTGTTTGGATCAGGGGTGAATTTGACCTGTTCGGGTCCTGAAATTTTCCTTACCTCTGCGATGGTGTTTTTATCGTGAGGGGGCACCAGTTGACCTCCATCAGCCCAATAAACTTTATATCCGTTGTATTCTTTCGGATTATGGGATGCGGTAATAACGATACCAGCCTGTGCACCTAAATTCCTTACGCTGAAAGAAAGTTCGGGAGTGGGTCGTAAAGTCTCAAACAGGAAAACATCAATGCCGTTGGCTGAAAGCACGCCTGCAGTGGTTTCTGCGAAGAGGCGACTGTTGATGCGGCAGTCGTGGGCTATAGCTACTTGTACAGGGATATTCGGATATACCTGGAGCAGATAGTTGGCAAGCCCCTGAGTGGCCATCCCCACCGTATACACGTTCATTTTGTTGGTACCGGCACCCATAATGCCTCTTAATCCACCCGTGCCAAATTCCAGATCCTTATAGAAGGCGTCAAGCAGTGCATTTCCCCCTTCGCGGATCAAAGCTTCTACTTCTTTTTTTGTGGCTTCATCAAAAGCCTCACCCAGCCAGGATTCGGCACGTGACAACAAGTGGGGATCGATCATTTGGTTGCTATTCATATCAGGCTACATAAACTGGCAAAAAAAAACCCACCTGAGTGGGCTTTTTAGAATTTTATCAGGGCTTCGGGGTTTCTTCTTTTTTCTTTTCCGGACTGCAACATCCCTTTTTTTCTTCCTTGTTGCAGGTTTTTCCTTCTTTTTCTTTTACCTCTTTTTTGCAACAGGATTTGCCTTCTTCAGCACCTTTTTTGCAGCACTTTTTGTCTTTCACCTCCCCTTTAACAGGCACTGGTGCCGGAACGGGAGCAGGTGTTGGAGCAGGAGCGGGGGCAGTTACAGGCGGTTTACCTTCTTTTTTCTCTTCCGGTTTTGACTGGGCTGACGCGAATGCCACGCCGGCGATCAAAATTCCTAATGTAAGGATGTATCTTTTCATGGTGTTTGTTTAGATAATCAAATATACATTTATCATTCCGAAAATTCAGCGATCACGCTTTCTCCGGATATTGTCTTATCGCCCAACTTCACATTTATTTTTGTTCCCAAAGGCAGATATAGATCGACACGGGAGCCAAATTTGATAAATCCCATTTCCTTACCCTGTTGCACCCGCATGCCTTCTTCAACATAACAACAAATCCTCCTGGCCATTGCACCCGCAATTTGACGGAATAAAACCTCATGACCCTGATTGTCGCGGACGACAATGGTAGTCCGCTCATTTTCTGTTGACGATTTCGGATGCCATGCTGCCAGGTATTTGCCAGCATGGTAACGGTAAAAACGAACCATACCCGCGATCGGGTTTCGATTCACATGAACATTTATGGGACTCATAAAGATGGAAACCTGAATACGGCGGTCTTTGAAATATTCTGTTTCTTCCACTTCTTCGATCACTACTACTTTGCCATCGGCGGGAGCGATAATATGATTATCGTTTACCGGTGTAAAGCGGTTCGGGTTTCTAAAAAACTGGAGAACGAGAACAAACAGGACGATTGCCAGTACCACAAAAATAGACCGTATTACTTCACTGTACGGAAACAGGTACTCTGCTCCATAAATGATGCCTACGGAAATAAGCGTGGTGATCAGCAGTATCAGGTATCCTTCCCTATGGATCTTCATTCTTATTCGCTAAAATACTCCCCGGTATGCCAGGGCTTTAGAAACTTTATCGATCGCCACGATATAGGCGGCAATACGCAGGCTGGTGCCATATTTTTGCGACGCAGCGTATACTTCTTCAAAGGCCTGTTTCATGGTCCTGTCGGCGCGACGGTGTACCCGTTCTTCAGTCCAGTAGTAGCCAATTTTGTTTTGAACCCATTCGAAGTATGACACGGTAACTCCACCGGCATTGGCTAAAATATCCGGAACGACCATCACGTTGTTCTCATTCAGGATAAGATCTGCGTTGGCGGAAGTCGGACCGTTTGCACCTTCCACAATGAGTTTGGCTTTGATTTTAGCCGCATTATGTTTGGTAATCTGGTCTTCCATTGCTGCAGGAACCAGCACATCCACATCGAGTTCAAGGATTTCTTCGTTGGTAATACGGCTTTCCGCGTTGAAACCTTCGAGGGTTCCTCCGTTTTGATTGCGATAGGCAATGGCTGCTTCAATATCTATCCCTTTTGGATCATAATAGCCTCCGGTAATATCCGAAATGGCCACAATTTTTAATCCCTGAAGTTGGATCAGTTTTGCAGAAATAGAACCCACGTTACCAAATCCCTGAACGGCACAAGTAGCCTCCATCGGATTGATGCCCAATTTGCCCATGGCAGCACGGGCGGTAACCATTACACCACGTCCTGTTGCTTCAACACGACCGGATGATCCGCCAAGTACCAATGGTTTTCCTGTTGTAACAGCCGGAGTATAAAGTCCCTGTATTTTAGAATATTCGTCCATCAACCAGGCCATTTCCTGAGGTCCTGTGTTCATGTCGGGAGCCGGAATGTCTTTTTCCGGACCAAAAACATCACGCATTGCGCCGGTATAGGCACGGGTGAGTCGTTCAAGTTCGCCTTTCGACATACTGCGCGGATCACATTTGATCCCTCCTTTACCACCACCGTATGGGATACCCACCACGGCACATTTCCAGGTCATCCATGCTGCCAAAGCTTTCACTTCATCAAGATGCACATCCATCGAATAACGAATTCCTCCCTTGGAAGGACCCATCGCTTGAGAATGAACAACGCGATACCCTTCAAAAACCTGAACGGTGCCGTCATCCATAATTACAGGCAGGCTCACGATCACCGTTTTTGCAGGCGATTTGAGCACATTGTAGCTGTTTTTGTCTAGTCCTAAAATTCTAGCGGCCTCATCGAACCGGGACATCATCGATTCGAAAGGATTCTCCTGATTTTTAATTGGAGCAGGTTCTTGATAACTCATATTCTAGCCTTAAAAACTGCCTGCAAAGTTATTTTTATTCATGCATTTAGCAAGTGACTTGCTCCCGTGGAAAAAAAATTTAAAACCTAAGTAAAAAGAGGTAAATATGGATGGCAGGCAATGCAATGAAAAAGCCGTCAAAACGATCGAGCAAACCGCCATGTCCCGGCATGATCGTTCCTGAATCTTTGATGCCCAATTGGCGTTTCCACATGGATTCTACCAGATCACCGAGGGTACCAAAAACAGCGATCAGGCCACCGATTATCATCCAGTGCCGGAGTGAAAAACTAAGTGAATACAGCGAAAGTACATAAGCAGCGCCCAGACAAAGCAGTGCTCCCCCGATCAGTCCCTCCCAGGTTTTTTTAGGTGATACTGCCGGAAACAAGGCGTGCCTGCCCAATTTTCGTCCGGATAAATAGGCCCCGGTATCATTGGTCCAAAATAGGATGAAAATACCGAGTAGCGGTGAAAGTCCCGAGCCTGAAATGTGCCATAGGTCGATTGACGTGAGTAAAACGAAAGGCACAACGATATAAAGGAATGAAAGGAAAAGCCAGGCAGCATCCTGAAAATTTGATTCTGCAGGCTGAAACAGTCCAAGAAGGATCACAAGAAGAGGCAGAGCAAATAAAAATGGAAGATACCACAACAGGGAGCTTTCTCCCTGGAGCCCATAGGCACTGATGATAAAAAGCAGGGTGCCTCCGATAACGCCAAGGAGTTTGGCCGGGCTTCCACTTTTTACCTGCGCATTTAGAAATTCCCATATACAAACGGCAGTGACCAGGGCAAAAAGAGGAATAAAATATTTTATTCCGGCGAGGACTGTCCCGATAACCAGCCCGATATAGACCGCACCCGAAAGAGATCTTTTTACAAAATTATTCATGCTCATTTGTTTCTGTTACCGTTACTTGTCTCTTTTTCAAAAGTATAAGGATAAGGCTGCTTAGCAATACCGACAAGGCAAAGCCGACAAGCGGATGCCCCAGATCCGGTTCACCGGCGTTCGGGTTTTCGGCACTTGCACCACCGAAATAACTTAAGGTGAGGGCAAAGGCATTATTGATAAAATGAGCGAGTACCGGTAGCCACAAACTTCGGCTCCAGTACGCCAGGTACCCGAGAACCAATCCAAAGAGAAAGATGGGAATGATATTAAAGAACTGGCTGTGGATCAATGCGAATAAGATGGCTGAAATAGTTATTGAAACATGAACATTTCCTGTTGTATCATACAATAAGCGCAAACCTACGCGTCGGAAAAATAGTTCTTCTACAAAGGCCGGGACCAGGGCCATCATAAAAAGATTAAAAATAAAATCAAGGACGGATTGATCTTTTAGAAAGGAATGCTGGAGATTAATAGAACGCTCATGCAAATTTCTCAATTGTAACTCGATTTCAGACATGGATTCCGGAAATTCCCAGCCCAGGCTCCAGGTGGCGAGAAAAGAAATGGCCGGCTGCATGCACAAAATGAGAATGATGCTCAGTGCTGCCATTACGGGCGTTATTTTCTGGCGTACTCCCAGGCCTTCAAGCAGAGGCTCGCGCATAAATATAATTTGGGTGACTGCGGCAAAGGCAAATGTTCCAATGCTTTGCATGATCAGGATATAGCGAAAAGCGTAAAGCACATTTCTCTGGTTAATGTCAGGATTCTCAGCAATCAGCTCAGAGCCATCAACACCAAATAAAAAATTACTGGAATAGGCAGCTAACTGAACAAAGAGGAGATTGCCAATTAACGCCATAAGAATCAAAGAAATGAACTGAATAAAATACCAAATCCGGGGTTTTGGTATTTCATCAAAAGCTTCTGGTTCCTGATTTTCCGCCATGTTGTATCTTTGTAATCTGAAAGCTGCAAAGTTGGTAAAAATAGGCGATATCGAATTAGGAGATTTTCCCATCCTCCTTGCCCCCATGGAAGACGTGAGTGATCCTCCCTTTCGTTATGTGTGCAAGCAATATGGGGTGGACTTGATGTACACCGAGTTTATCAGTTCGGAAGGATTGATACGCGATGCCGCCAAAAGCCTTCAAAAGCTCGATATTTTCGAATATGAACGCCCGATAGGCATCCAGTTGTTTGGAAGTGAAATTGACTCCATGACCGAAGCCGCCGAAATTGCTACCGCGGCAAACCCGAACCTCATCGATATCAATTATGGTTGTCCGGTAAAAGCTGTTGCCTGTAGAGGTGCCGGTGCCGCCCTCCTTCAGGATATACCGAAAATGGTATCCATGACCGAAGAGATCGTAAAAAGCACCCATCTTCCGGTTACAGTAAAAACCCGGCTTGGCTGGGATGAGGAAACCAAAAACATCGTTGAAGTAGCGGAACGATTGCAGGATATCGGCATTAAAGCATTGTCGATCCATGGCCGAACCCGTAAACAGATGTACAAAGGAGAAGCCGACTGGACGCTTATCGGGGAGGTTAAAAACAACCCGCGCATCCATATCCCGATTTTTGGAAACGGGGATGTGGACAGTCCGGAAAAAGCAGCCAGACTCAAAGCAACTTACGGCATTGACGGGATCATGATCGGCCGTGCGTCAATTGGATATCCCTGGATATTCCGGGAGATCAAACATTACCTCAAAACAGGTGAAATCCTTCCCGGCCCGACATTAGAGGAGCGCATCGACGCCTGCCAGACTCATTTTGAAAAAAGTTTGGAATGGAAAGGACCCCGGGCGGGAATTTTTGAAATGCGCCGCCACTACAGCAATTATTTTAAAGGACTGGATCACTTCAAACCTTATCGCACCTCCCTTGTTACCTCAGAATCGGCCGATGAAATTCGGGGGCTGTTTGAGGAGATCACAGAAAATTATTCGCTGCAGCCGGCTGATACTTTCCCTTGTCCATAAGGATGATCCGAATGAAATAACCGATTTTTGAATAGCCAAATGAAAAAATATCTCTCTTTATTCCTGGTAGCCGGCGCGCTTAGCGCATTTTTCCTGATCGACCTGAAAAAGGAAGATGGTGAAACAAATAAACCCAAAACCGGTCCGGGTCACTTTGAATTTATTCGCAGCATTAAAGGTGATGCCCCTTTTAACGTGGTGAACAATTGGGAAAAACAACTTCTTTTTGCCAAAAAAGGCGGAGCATTGCTCGACAGTATTGAGGAAATCGGTCCCTTTAATATTGGCGGACGAACCCGCGCTCTTGTGCTGGACCAAACGGATGCAAATCGCATTTTTGTCGGAGCCATCACCGGAGGAATGTGGGTGTCTGAAGCGTCGGGAAGGGGATGGAAAAAGCTGAATGACAATGAAATAACCCTGAATATTTCCCATCTGACACAGAATCCCCTTAATCCGGATGTGTTTTATTATTGCACCGGTGAGGGAGCAGGAAATTCGGGAGGAGCCCCGGGAGCGGGAGTTTTTAAGTCGACCGATCATGGCAAAACTTTTTTTCAACTTCCGGCAACGGCCATAGGAGTATTCGATTATACCTGGAGAATAGCCTGTAGTCCCACCGACAGCAATACGCTCTATGTCGCTACGAATTCAAACGGGCTATACCGGTCAAAAGACGGCGGACAAAGTTTTGAGCGGGTGGTTTTTACCAGCCGTCAGGTTTATGATATGGAGGTTTTCCCCGATGGTTCCCTGATCATTGCCATACGTGGGCAGGGAGTATATACGAGTCCGAACGGGGATGACGGCACCTGGACTTCACGGCCAAGCGGAATGCCTACCCTGAGCACAACCGGCCGTATAGAAATGGCTTATTGTGCCACCCAGCCGAATATCGTTTATGCCGCGGTTTCAAATAGTTCAAATACGGCATTGTTGGGCGTTTATAAGAGCATAGACCAGGGAATTACCTGGAATGAAGTGAATGCAAATCCGGCAGGCGATGGAGGAAGTTATCCTTTCACCTGGTATTGTCTGGCCATGCATGTAAAACGCGACGATCCGAATACGGTCATTCTTGGTTCAGTAAACCTGATGTATACAAGCAATGGAGGCTCCAACTGGGCAAAAGCCTCTAACTCCCATGCCGATTACCACGTAATGGCTGACCACCCCTCAAAACCGGGTAAGTTGTATATAGGAAATGACGGAGGTGTTCACGAATACGACTGGAATAATCTGGGTACGCATCAAAACCTCAATTGGGGACTGAATATTACCCAGTTTTATACCGGTGCCTTTGCTCCACAGGCTGTGAGCCTGATGGCCGGAACACAGGATAATGGTACCAACTTTTCCCTGAATGCGAATGATACGTTTAAAAAGGCATATGGAGGAGATGGTTCCTATACCCAGATCAGCCAGCAGGATCCTTCCCTTGCTTACCTGTCATTTCAAAACGGTCGCTTGTTCCGTGTTGACGGCTTCGGGTCAAAGAACTTATATACTACCGATATCATTGCGGATATGGACAATGACGGCAACAAGACTATCGATGATGGCGCCTGGTTTATCAACCCTTTCGATATCAACCCGCAAGACGGAGAAATGGTTTTCTTCCCTACAAAAAAGCGGGTTTACCGTTCTAATAATGGGGGAATCCTTTTTGACCCGATCACGAACCCGATCAATATTGGAACAAGTATTCAACCCTTTTGTATCGGGATCAGCAATCAATTGAATCCGGCTGTTTATGTGGGGGGAAGCAATTCCCTCTTCTATCGGATAAAAAACGCAGCAGAAGCAAAACCCGGCGACGAAAATAACCTGCGCACTTTTGTTCCTGCTTCGCTGTATTCCAGTTTTATGGGGTGCATAAAAGTCAACCCGATCGACCCCTCCGTTTTGTATGTGAGTTTTGTCAACTATTCTTCCATCTCCCGGGTATGGAAGGTAATCCGTGCAGACAGTGATACACCTGAGTTTATTGATATCAGCGGGAACCTGCCCTCAGGAATGCCCGTAAACTGGATAGAAGTAGATCCTGCTTCCCCTGATTCCGTGTTTTTTGCGGGTTCAGACCGCGGACTATTTTATACCACGGATGGAGGAAATACCTGGTTTCAGGAAACAGCCATCCCGAATGTGGTTGTTGACATGGTACGTTTGCGTATGAGCGACCGCCGTTTGTTTATATTCACCCATGGACGCGGGGTCTTTACGGCAAGAGTGACGCCTTATGGTAAGCCAATTCCGGCGCATAATACCGTAGGATTGAAAACGCCGGTTTCAGGGCCTGTGAATGTTTACCCGAATCCGGCAAATGAAGCGATCACCTTGAAATGGGAAATGCAGGAGAGCAGGCAAAAAAAGGTAAGTCTCTACGACGCAAAAGGAATGCTGGTGAAAGAAGATCTGATTGAAAATGGAGGAAGCATGGATGTCCATAACGTAGCCGGTGGCCTCTATTATGTAAAGGCAGTGGGCTTAAATACCCGCAAGATATTAATACAGCACCCTTAGTGCAGATTTTTGATCTTGCTTGGGGGAACACCGAAGTATTCCTTGTAGCTGTTACTAAAATAGCTGAGGCTGTTAAAACCTACGGCCAGGGCTATTTCGCTTAAGAAGCCTGCATCCTGCTGGATAAGCTGACGGGCACGTTCCAAACGGAATTCGCGAATAAGTTGGGAGGTCGTTTTTCCGGTCAATACTTTGATCTTCTTTTGGATGGAAGAGCGGCTGTAGCCAATTTCTCTGGCCAGGTCGTCGATGGAAAAATTAAAATTGTCCATGTTTTTTTCAACCGCAGTGATCACTTTCCTCAGGAAAACATCGTCTTTGGACTCTACATCCTTTTCGCTCGGCGAAATTTTAATCTTCTGGAGAACGCGGCGCCGGTTTTGAATGGCTGATTGCACCCGGGCAAGGAGTTCTTCAAACTCAAAAGGTTTGGTTACATAATCGTCGGCTCCTGTTTTTAGCCCGATTATTTTTGATTCCAACATGCTTTTTGCGGTGAGCATGATAACCGGAATATGCATGGTTCGTGCATCGTTTTTAACCGCATCCAGAAATTCAAACCCATCCATAACGGGCATGATCACGTCCGAAATAATGACATCGGGAATAATTTCGCGGGCCTTTTCATAGCCGATCTGTCCGTTTTCAGCGGTGAATACGGTAAAACTCCGGTTCTCGAATAACTCAGAAAGATTCTCTCTGATGTCAACTTCGTCTTCAATAAGTAAAATTCGATCCATGATTATTAGTCGATTGGTAATTCAACAGTCACTAGTGTTTCTTCATTAAGACGGCTTTCAATTGAAATCCTTCCTTTATGCAATTCTACGAATTCTTTTGTTATCACAAGTCCAAGTCCTGTTCCCGGCACTTCGATGGCATTTTTTGCCCGGTAGAAGGTTTGGAATACCAAATTTATATCGTCCGGAGGAATTCCAATACCAAAATCGCGAATTCCGAGGCGAACCTGGTCTTTTTCAAAGGTAATTTCAAGCCTTGGATTGGGCCTGTTTACCGAGTATTTAAAGGCATTTGCGATCAGGTTCAACAATACGTGGGTCATTAAACTGGTATCGAAAGATACGGGTTTATGTTGTCCTTTTACATGTATGCTAATTTCTCTTCCATCGTTCATATTCGAAAAATGGTCGGCGACAAGCTCTTCGCAAAAACGGACAATATTCTGCGGGGAAGCGTGAAATGGCGTTTTTCCGGCGTCAAATTTTCCCAGAGTGAGCACATCATTCATCAAGCGTGTTACCCGTTCAATTTGTTCTTTGATCCGTGCATAGTGTTTTTCCATTTTGAGCTTTTGCTCTTCCGGAGCTGATTTTCCATATTCCTCCAAAAGCTGCATGCTCGAACGGATCGTGGTAAGCGGGGTGCGGAATTCGTGAGAAGCCATGCTGATAAAGTTCGATTTGAGCTCATTCAGTTCGCGTTGTTTATCGAGGGCTGTTTTCAGATTTTGTTCCGCTTCTTTAAAGGCAGAGATATCCCGGGTAGTAGATTGAATGATAAAGCGGTCTCCATCATCTGTATAGACCAGGGTGCGCAAGGTTTCCAGCCAGATCTCTTCCTCATTTTCTTTGGGAAAGCGGTAACTTTTTCTGTTTTGCTGTTTGGGATCGAAGAGGTCTCTTTCCCAGGAGGTATCTTTTAATATTTCCGGGGCCCAGATCTGCCTTGGTGTTTTATTGAGCATAGAATCGGGATTGAGTCCAAGGATATTCTGAACCGAAGGCGACACATAAATAAAGTGCCCAAGTTCATCCTGCAGGGTAACCAGGTCGCTGAGGTTTTCTGAAATAAGGCGGTAACGCATTTCGCTGTCCTTAAGTTTCTGCTGGGTGATCTGGCGCTCACTTACGTCGATAATGGTTCCAAGAATATAGGGTTCATTCCCTTTTTTATTAAAACTCCGCGCATAAATTTCTGCCCAGGTGATGGTATCCGATTTTTTCCGGTCAATACGCACCAGACAACTGAGGTAGGCATTTTTATTCTGTTGAAGGTGATTGAGCAATTCGTCGAATTTGGCCCGGTCATCTTCCACGATAAATTCCCGGAAAGGTTTTCCAACGCTGCCTGACACGTTATGGCCACTCAGAATATGCCAGGCCTCATTGAGGAATATGATGTTCCCGGAGAAGTTTATCTGGAATACAATTTCTCTCAGGTTATCAATGAGTTCAATGTATTTTTCCTGACTTTCCGCAATTTTGGATTCGTAAATTTTTTCGAGGGTAATATTCGTATTGGAACCAGAAATACGCAGGGTATTGCCACGCAGGTCTGTGCTGGGTTTTGCAGAAACACGAATCCATATCAGGTCCTTGTTTTTTGCCAGCAAACGAATTTCAAAACCATTGATCTCCCGGCCGGAATTCACAACGTACTGAAGGCCTTTAAAAATTTTGTACAGGTCTTTGGGGTGAACGATCTTATCCAGGTCGCTCAGGTTACCTTCCAGTTCATGTTCCTGATAGCCAAGCATTTCCAGGAATTGCGGGGAGTAATAGATCTTCTCCTTACGCACGTCGTAGTCCCACAAGCTGTCTTTGGATCCACGGATCGCTGATTCAAGCTGCAGGTTTTTTCGCTGGAGTTCGATCCGCAACTGAGAATTGCTCAATACAGAAGATAAACTATTGGTAAGCAGCCTAAGACTGGCAATTTCCTGTTCATCCCATATCCTGGGGTGCTGGCAATCATCAAAACCCATGAATCCCCAAAGTTGTCCATCCTTAAAAATAGGGAGGCAAATAAAGGACTGGATCATGCGTGACTTCAGGTATTTTCTGGAGTTACCGCTGAGATTGTCCTGGGTTTTGGAATAGGCTTTATCGCTAAGGAGGGTTTCGTAAAATTCAGGAAAAATGGTATAGCTGATCATCCCGATCAGTTCATCCGAAGTACTCAGGGTAGAACGGGTCCATTGCGCCACCAGGCTGGCATAGATCTGGTCGGAGTCAGGTAAATAGGTGCTTTCAAAAATATAACATCGGTCAGCCTGGACGGCTTTACCTATGGTTTCTGCAATACGTCCGAGTACATCTGCGAAATCTTCAGAAAGAATAAGTAATGTCGACGACTCGCTGGCCGCTTTGAGCAGTTGGCCCTGCCTGAAAATCCTTCTTCTGGCTTCATTGGTCTCTGTAAAGTACAGGGCAACATACTGTTTTCCTGAAGTCTGGATCAAGCTGGCTTTAACTTTGAGAACGATCTCTTCTCCACTGTTTTTACTCAGGATGGCGTAAGAATCCCAGTCGCCCTGATAGTTAAGGCTTTCGATGATCTGCTCCCAGTTTTCTTCGTTGACAAAACGTCCGGATATATCTTCCTCCCCTTTCCAGCCATCCCTGAAATAGAGGGAATATGCATCATTCAGGAAAACGGATTTTCCTGAGAATTCACAAACTGCAACAGGAAGACTGGATTGCTCCAATACTTCCAGAGAGGGGAAAATAGGATCTGAATCGTGTTTTTTGGCCATGTATGCGGCTATACCCTTCAAATTTAGGCAATCATATAGAAGCAGCGTACAATTTCCTGCTGTATATTTGTTTCGGTATGAAATTCATTCCCCACCTCCTTACCTCAGGTAACTTGTTTAGTGGTATTCTGGCGCTGATGTTCATCAGTCAGGGCGACTTTATTTACGCCACGTATTGCATCTTTATTGCGGGTTTACTGGACTTTCTAGACGGTTTCGCAGCCCGCTTGCTCAAGGTCACCGGAGAATTTGGCAAACAGCTTGACTCGCTCGCCGATGTGGTTACTTTTGGCGTGGTACCGGGGTTTATGTTGTTCCAGATCTCCCGGCAGTTATCCGCCTGGCCCATGAATCAGGAAGCTCCGATGCTGATCGTTTATTTTCCGCTTCTTATTGGTGTTTTTTCTGCTCTTCGGCTGGCTAAATTCAATATTGATACGCGCCAAAGCAATTCGTTTTTGGGCTTACCGGTACCTGCCAACGCCTTATGGATATCGGCTGTTCCCTATTGCATCCGTGATATTGACCCGGGATTGGAAAGCGGACTTATCCATCCCTATTCCATCGCTTTACTGGCGCTTGTTTCCTGCTTTTTGCTTGTGAGTGAGATCCCCCTCTTGTCACTCAAAGTAAAAAACCTGGGTATTAAAGACAATTGGGCGAAATACCTGTTGCTCCTGACTATGGGAATTAGCCTCCTGTTTTTTGCCTTTGCCGGGCTCCTGGTGTTGGTGCCTGTTTATCTTATATTTTCCATCATTGATAATCAAATGAATAAGAATGAGATACATGCTGGAAATTAAAGTATTACATTTAGCCTTTTTGGCGGCATTTTTGGCCCTTTTCCCGGTTGGTTTAAAGGCCCAGGATAACTACCGGAATGACATTCGTTATTTATGCAGCGAAAATTTGTCGGGAAGGGGCTATGTGAATGATGGACTGAACAAAGCAGCGGCATTTATTGCGCAGGAATTTGAGGCAGCCGGATTGGAAACAATAGACGGGAGCTGGTTTCAACCCTTTCGTATGTCGGTAAACACTTTCCCCTCAGCCATGGAGGTAAAAGCAGGAGGCCGTACCCTTAAAGGCGGAGAAGAGTATCTGGTTAAGGCTTCGAGCGCATCCCTGAGGGGGAATTTCCCTCTGAAGCATGTTCTGTTAAAGGATCTGAGCAGCGATAGTGCATTTAAACTATTATCCAATGGTGACTGGTCGGAGTACTTGCTGGTACTGGATACAATGACTTATGAAGAGGACCGGATCGATAGGCGCTATAAAAGTATTCTGCATAACAAGCTGCGGGCCCAGGGTATTGTTGTAAAATCGAAACGCAGGCTGATCTGGACCGTTGCCCGGGACCAGGCGGCGTTTTTTACATTAGAATGTCTGCCTGAGGCAGTGCTTATTACCGACACGCTGATGTGGGTAGATATCAGGGCAAAATTTCACAAACAATTTAAGGCAAAGAACGTGTGGGGCCAGGTTCGCGGAACCTTGTATCCGGACTCTTTTTTGGTGGTGAGTGCACATTACGACCATTTGGGAAAAATGGGGAAATCGATCATGTTCCCGGGGGCAAATGACAATGCCAGCGGAACCGTGATGATGCTGGAGCTTGCCCGTTATTATGCCAGAAACCCGCAGCCTTTTACGCTGGTATTTCTTGCCTTTACTGCTGAAGAAGCCGGATTGGTCGGGTCGAAATATTTTACGGAGCACCCTCCCTTTCCTTTGCAGTCAATCCGTTTTTTGATGAATCTCGATCTGGAAGGGACCGGGAAAGACGGGATCACTGCCGTGAATGCCACCCTTTTTGAAAAAGATTTCCAAACCTTGCAGGGGGTCAACGATTCGGGTAAGTATATGGTGAAGATCGTTCCCAGAGGAAAAGCGGCAAATAGTGACCATTATTGGTTTAGTGAAGCAGGTGTGCCCTGTTTTTTTATTTATCAGATGGGTGAATACGGGCATTATCATGATCCCGGAGACCAGGCGGAAAAATTGCCACTTGATGCATTTATTGAGACCCAGAGCCTGATCCGGGCTTTTTTTAATCGCCTTCAATCGGGTTAGGGCACTTGAAATAAAAGCAAATTTCAGCGTACATTAGCAGCATGTCTTTGATGTCGTCATTTTTCTCCTGGTATTTCAGGAAACGCTGGCCCGAACTGGAAAACCAGATCCGGATGGCAGACGACGTTCAAAAAACAACTTTGCTATCGCTGATGAATGATGCGAAGTATACCGAGTTTGGCAAGCTCTACGATTTTAAATCCATCAATACTTACGAAACCTTCCGATCGCGCGTACCTATTCGCGATTATGAAAGTATGAAACCGTTTATAGAACGGACCATGAAGGGTGAACAGAACGTGATCTGGCATTCAGACATTCGTTGGTTTGCGAAATCGAGCGGCACCACCTCGGATAAGAGCAAGTTTATACCGGTGAGTTTTGAAGCCCTGGATAAATGTCATTATCAGGGCGGCCGGGATGTATTGACCTTATACAGCAATTCCTTCCAGGAAACCGAGATATTTAGCGGCAAGAGCCTTGTAATTGGTGGTAGTCATAAGGTGAATACCTTCTCAGAAAATTCATTTTATGGAGACCTTTCGGCCGTGGTGATATCAAATACCCCCTTCTGGGTTGATTTTTTGAGAACGCCTGATAAATCGATCGCCTTAATGGAGGAGTGGGAACAAAAGCTCGAAATGATGGCCAATGCTACCCTCAATGAGGACGTAACCACTATTTCCGGTGTTCCAACCTGGACCCTGGTTTTGATCGAACGCCTTTTTGCCATGACGGGTAAAAGGGATTTGCACGATATCTGGCCAAACCTTGAACTGTACATTCACGGAGGCGTAAGTTTTACCCCCTACCGGGAACGTTTCCAAAAATTGATGCCATCAAAGGGGATACGCTATTTGGAGACCTACAATGCTTCCGAAGGATTTTTTGGGATACAGGGCGCTTTTAACGGGGAGGAAATGTACCTCATGCCAGGTTATGGAATTTTCTTCGAGTTTGTCAAAGCCGAGCATATCCACAATGAAAATGCACATGCCATTCCGCTCTGGGAGGTCGAAAAAGGAGTGAATTATGCAGTGGTTATCAGTACCAATGCGGGTTTGTGGCGCTATATAATTGGCGATACCATCAAGTTCAGTTCGCTTAAACCTTACCGCTTCAGCATCACAGGAAGAACCAAGCTATTTATAAATGCCTTTGGAGAAGAGCTGGTAATTGAAAATGCAGAACGGGCCATTGCTAAGGCCTGTGAGCTGACCAATGCGGTTGTCAGCGATTATACAGCAGCCCCGGTTTATATGGAATTGGGCCAGGATGCCGGTCACGAATGGTTGATCGAATTTGAAAAAATGCCGGAGAATCTGGAGGAATTCAACAAGGTACTCGATACCACCTTAAAGAATGTAAATTCGGATTACGAGGCTAAGCGACATAAGGATATCGCCTTAAAAGCGCCAAAGATCGTTTGCCTTAAAAAAGGCGCCTTTTTGAATTGGATGCGGGAACGGGGCAAATTAGGAGGCCAGCATAAGGTTCCCCGTCTGTCTAATAACCGTTCGATCGTTGATGAATTACTGAAGATCGAAGGAAAAGAGATGCCCCTTAGCGGGCAGGTTTAAAGACAAATTCATCGGTAAAAACAAAATTGTTCAGCCGATAGTGAAAAGGCTGTCCATCCCTTACAAGTACACATTCATCAAGCACTAGCTGTTGGTTAACAGGGCCCGTATAATGGATGGAAAGCCGGCAGGGGAAATTCCAATATTGCTTTGACAAACGTATGCGCGCAAAGCCATCAACCACATTGTCGATCAATGAAGCCGCATTGTATTGCCATATTTCTCCTGTCAAGGTATTTTCCAGTAAAAGGTGGTAAGAGTGAAATCCATCCTTAGTCGCGTCGAGCCAGAGAAAAAGGCTCAGGGTATCCTGGAAGCCTGTACCCTCATAAATCACGGTTTTTTGTCCATTCGGGAGCAAGAGGCCGGCTTCATTGGCCATTCCTTGTCCGTTTCCATCCTTAAACCCATCATAAAACAGGAATGGAACCAAACTATCGTGCACTGCCGTGGGCTTTGAATTTTCTTTCAATGCCAATAATTCCGAAGGGCTAATGGAATACAGTTTCAGTGTGTCGAGAACGGCGTCTGGTAAAGGTGGGAGGAGTTGGCTGATTCGGTTGGAATACGCCGGGGCATGGGTGATCAGCCAGGGTTTTTCCTCGTACATGAGCGGTCCGGAGAGGTTCCAGGCCATTTCGAAATGCTCAAGCGTCTGATTCAGGGAAGTTCTGCTCATCATACTCGCATAAGTAGGCATGCCCGATGCGAGGCTAAGCGCCATGGTTTGTTCAGCCAGATAACTTTCAGAATGCCGGGTGCTGATGTTTTCAGATCCCACGTGAAAGTACGGCAGAGGAAATAGAACATGGTTCGGGAAGGCAGCAAGGACTTCTTCTCCGGGTTGAACGCTCCTTTTTACTCCGATCGAAGGGCTATAATTGCTATGGAAATAGAGGCCTTCAAGAAAGAGTATTAAAATAGCCAGACTACTCAGGAGCATACCCAAACGTTTTCTACGCCCGGCCAATTGCAGGAACATGAAAATGTTCAGGGAATAAAAAAAGATCCAGCTCAAACGGCCCAGACTGCGGAATTGAAGCAATGGCCCCCCATATTTTGCCCCCCAGGGGGTGTCGAGGGCAAAGGGAAGGGTGGCTGCCAACACAAATACAAGTAAGCCGGCCAGCATGATGCCATGTGCTTTTAGCATTTTTGCGGAAGCAGATTTCAGGAATAACACTTTGATCCGGCTTATCAGAAAATAGACAAAATACAGCGTTGCCGGTAATCCGACATAAGAAAGCGCTTCATCATTCACCTTTCTGACCCCCAGGTTCTTAAATAGTTGGGAATCTCCAAATTCGTGGTAAGGAAGAAAGACGCCTTCCCACAGCGCCATGTACTCCCTCATTCCATAAGGAATATTCGGACGGTCTAAAACCTGATCCGTAGTTTTCATCCACAGCATATAAAGGCCGAAGGGCAGTATTACCTGAAATAAATAAGCCAGCAGGTATTTCCATAAAGCCATGTTTTTCCTTCTCAGGGCTTCTATCAGGTAATAGATACCAATAAACGCCGCAGCCATCAGGAAATAATAGAGGTGTAANNTTCGGCCTTTATATGCTGTGGATGATCAGAATGGCGGCAAAGACCCAGATGCTTCTTTTGACAGAAGGTTTTTCAACGAAAATAATGGCCGTATAAAGGATCCATGGAACGATAAAACAATATGCGAGCGCATAGTGCGCACTAAAACGGAGTATTTGCGGACTCATTAGGGCGATGGCAGCGGCTGCAAACAAACTGCTGCCCCGTGTCATTCCCATGCGGATAAAGAGCTTACAAAGTATCCATGCACAAAGCCCGACACCCAGCAGCATCAGGAGATTGAGCATGCCAACCGTGTAGAAATCAAGACCCGGAATTAGCCACAACAGAAAGGCTAAAGCAGGTTGTCCGTCAGAAAAAACGATATGTTCCCCGTAAGGATAGGCCATTCCTCCAAAATGTGAAAAGCTGCTGTCGTAGTGCTGGTGGTAAGCGAGGGTATAATAATTTTTCAGTCCGTCGCCGGCATCAGAAAGGTAGTACTCATTTGGCTGCGACAGTTCATCCGCGTAAAACAGGCCCATCAACATGGTTGTGAGAACAAAGGCGATGAAGGGTGCGCGTAAAAACAGCATCAGCGAAAATGGGTTAGCCAGTAAATCCGGAATAAATTTATGGATTCTGTGAGCAGTATTTTTGCATTCATTTTTGAAAACTGAATATTTCTGCGCAAGCTTACAGCTACCGGCTTCATTTTTATCTCTTTATCCCTGCTGGCCAGGGCAATAAATTCCATATCGAACAAAAATCGTTCAATGCGTGTTTGAAGAAAGATCTTTTTCCCTTTTTGATTGAATCCTTTGAGTCCGCATTGGGTATCGGTGATCGGCAGGCGAAAAATACGGCGTAGTACAAAACGCAATAGTTTGGAAATAAATGTCCTTTTTTTAGGTGTGTTCTCGTAATAAACATCGTTGCGTGTCCCAACGGCTACATCATTGCCTTCCCTCAGACTCATCCAGATGGCTTTCATGCTGGCGTATTCATAGGGGAAATCAATATCGGTATACATCACCAGTCCTTCATTCAGGGTAGCTACACCAGTGCGTAAAGCATATCCTTTTCCCCTGTTTTTATCATAACTAATATATTGAAAATCAGTAAGGTTATCTTTAATGAATTGAATAGATGCTTTATCAATACCTGTTGAAGAAGCATCGTTGACCAAAATAAGTTTAAACTCCTGATCGATAAATGCGGCAAATCCTTTTGCATGCTGAACCAGTTCCTTTTCCCAATTTTTGGAAGGATTGTAACAGGGAATGATGAGACTGAGTGTAGGCATGGGGGGTGAAGTTTTCAGTATAAATTTCAAATGTCGCGTTTTCCTTCTTTGGCGGCGGGATAATCCGGGGGAGAAAGGAGTTTTTCATAATTGGCGGGCCAGGTATGGGTCAGGAAGATTTTTTTGTAAAGCGGCCAGGTCATTGAATCCCAGTGAAGGAGGCTGCTTTTGTATTGATCGATCTGAAAAATATTGAGGCCAATACAAAGGGTAGCAATAAGTACGGCCAGCTTACCGCCATGTTTTAAACGCTCCGTGAGCAAATGGAAGAATGCAGCTAAGGGCAAAGCCATGAGAGGAAGTATATCGATCATTGATCGGGAGCCGAATCCGCCTCCATACCACCAGCACCACCAACTAAAGACCACGTAGGTGTAGGTGGGCAGGAAAATGGCCAGCGGAAACAGAAAGGAGCGGTGTTTTCGCAAAAAAGACCAGAGACCGAACAGGGCAAAGAGCATAAGCGGGGTATAAACGAACCATCCCTTTCTGAAACCGAATAATCCTTTAAGGATCATAGGTGCGTCAAAGAAAAAATGTTCATCTCCATAGGAATAGTAGATCCAGTCTCCGCTGAAATATTTCCAATAAATAAGTTGGGGACTGATTACAATAAAACCACAAATGGCCATGATCAGGAGATGGTGGAGGTGGTTTTTTAACAAAGCCCATTTGGCCTTGTTTTGTGCGTCATACAAAAGTGGAATAAGGACCGCAAAAATATGGATGGGCCTGATCAGGACGAGGAAACCAAGGATAAATCCAAGTTTTAGGGCCGTTTTATTCTTTGGTTTTTGATGCCAGGAAAGGCTATGATAAAGGAGGGCAGCATAGAGGAAAAAGTTGAAACTATGCGCCATGAGGGCTTCTTCATAAGTATAATAAAGAAGGTTGGTGCCCAGGGCAAGGGCAACGATGACAAGGATGGCCAGCTTCTCACTGAAGTGGGCAGAAACGAGTTTAAACAGGTACCAAAGTCCCCAGAGTTGGTATACAAAAGAGCCCAAAAAGAGGAAAAAAACATAAAAAGGAGAGTAGGCCTTTCGCTCCATACCGAAAATCCGGGCGCCTATATCGGCCAGCAGGTAAAAGGGACTTTCCATCAGGGATACGCCCATAGTCATGCGGAAAATACGCCCGTTTTTGGCATCGGTGGTCCAACTGAACTGATCTCCATAGGTTCCGTCATCGAACGACAGGCTTAGGTCGTAGTGGAGGACCGCCGCATTCAGGTAGGCATAATAGCTGGTCATGTCGTGACGAATCGCACCTTTCTTCCACCAGGCACCGTAGGCAATAAACAAGACAAAAAGCAAAAAGCCGATCATCCCAAAGGATAATCGGCTTCTTTTTGCGTGTATGTTGATTGCCTGACCCATTAATTGAGTTCGGCGAGTTTGGCGCCATATTCATTGGCAGCCTCCATGTCCTGATATTGGGTAGCAATTTGCTGTGCTCCTGTAATGACCCTGCGGATATAAGCGAGTTCCTGCGCTGCAGCCGGGTATTCAGATGACTTGAATTGTTTGAGGTAAATTCCTCTTTCCAACTCCCTGTTTACGATGAGGTTCATAACAGCGTTTGCTTTGGCTTTGTCGCCGGCCATGTAGTATGCTTCAGCGATCTCAACATGCTGGCCTTCCAAGGGCAGGTTCTGATCCGGGATATCCTTTAAGCACTCATCTAACAAGGCGATCGCTTTTTCTTTTTCTCCCTCAGCAATAAGCAGACGTGCGGTACGCAGGAAGGTTCCGCGTAAAACACGGGGTACAAGCTTCATTTTATCGTCGACCCATACCGGGCCTTCTTCCATTCCGCCCCAGGTAAAGGAGTCGACCAGTTGGCTGTATAATTTTTTGGTATTTACGAAGCCAAACTCTCTCATTTGGGCCTCACGACCCTGTGCTACAGTGAGGATCGGTACTACTTTATACGTTAAACCATCAAGCTGGAAATAGTTTTGTAAGCCCTCATAGGTTTCTACACTTGTAGTCGTGGTGAAATATACCGGGCGCTCCCAGAGATTATTGGCAAGAATATCCAACATAATGAGACTTGAACGGGTAAGTCCATTATTCGGAATTTCGAACAACATTTCACTGACGATCGAATCGCGGTATTCTTCACTCACGATACCTCGGCGGATCACCTCTTCCTTATCGACCGTTATTTTAAACTTTTTGGTCGGCAGGAAGCTGGTAATATTTCCACCCTGATCGCGGCGCTTTGCCCGAGGGTCAGTATCGTTAGCAACAAACCTCATCACATCCAGCAGTTCATAATGTTGGTTTTTGTTCCCGATCTCCTGCACCATAACCCTATCGCGACGGCCTGTCCGGATCTGGTCCTGGGTAAAGGAGAGTTTAAACGGCTCCGAATCGTAGTGGGTATTTCGCAGGCTTTCGACATAGTCTGCAGCGTTCAGTAAGCTAAGGTTAATAACCCGAACGTCAGTACGGTATCCTTCCACATTTTGAACAAACCAAAGCGGGTAGGTGTCGTTATCTCCATTGGTGAAAAGTACGGCGTTTGGAAGACAGGATTTGAGGTAGTTTTTGGCAAAATCGGTACTCATGTACCGGCCTGAACGGTCGTGGTCATCCCAGTTCTGGGAACCCATTAGTACCGGGCTTCCCAATATTCCAACAGTTATGGCAATGGCCACCGAAGTTTGTGCATTCAGCTTGGTTTTCAGCCAGAGGAAAAGTCCGATAACCCCAAGTCCAACCCAGGTACAGAATACCTGGAAAGAACCCACGAAAACATAGTCCCGCTCACGTGGTTCATAAGGTGGCGGATTCAGGTAAATAATAAGCAATGCACCTGTTACAATGAAAAGTACGGAATTTATCAGTACCCCGTGTTTATCGCGTTTGTATTGGGCGACAATACCGGCTATACCCAAAAGGAAAGGGATAAGGTAATAGGTATTGCGACCCCGGTTTTCTTTCATGTGGTCGGGCATACCACTCTGAGGACCCAGGCGCATTCCATCGATAAAGCTGATGCCTGAGATCCAGTTTCCATCAAAAATATCGGTAGGATTCATGCCCTGACCGTCGTTTTGGCGGCCGGAGAAATTCCACATAAAATACCGCCAGTACATATGGCCGAGTTGGTATTTTCGGAAAAAGCGCAGGTTATGGGCCATGTTCGGCGTCTTTTTATCCGGGATACCTCCCCAGAGTTTGTATCCGTCAGCGTGTACCGGATCTGTCTGATCGTAGATCCTTGGGAAGATCATGGTTTGCTGCGGCTTGTAAATAATGGAATAATCGTGGTTGGTAATTTCGTATTTTTCTTCGCCCCGGATATACCGGGCTTTTCCCTGCTCGTAACGCTCTACTTCTGACAGAAAATGAGGACCCTTTAAGAGAGGCCTGTCGCCATATTGTTCCCGGTTAAGGTAATAAACCAGGGTGAGCGGGTCGTCGGGGTTATTCATATCGATGGGGGTGTTGGCATTGGAGCGGATCACCACCATGGCATAAGAAGAGTAGCCAATAAGGATAAAGGAGAAAGCAAGAAGGATGGTATTCCAGAGAATGATCTCCTTTTTTTGGGTATACCAGATACCGAATACCAGGGGCACCAACATCAGTATGGCGAAGAAAATTACCCCTGAATTGAAGCCCATTCCCAGGCTATTCACAAATTTCACATCCATCCATGCAGCCATAGAAGGAATACCCGGAATGATAACCAATTGAACGGTAAATAAAAGGGCGAAGCCGGCAGCAAGTGCAAGCAGAATACCGTTGCGGCTGTAATTGTATTTTTTGAAATAATAAACCAGTACGATGCCTGGAATAACAAGCAGGTTCAATAGATGGACACCTATGGCCAGTCCAACGAGGTAGGCGATAAAGATTAACCAGCGGTTTGCTCCGGGTTCTTCTGAAACACGCTCCCATTTCAGGATGGCCCAAAAGGTGAAACTCATAAAAAAGGATGAAGCGGCATATACCTCCGCCTCAACGGCAGAAAACCAGAACGTATCGGAGAAAGTCAAAGTTCCGGCAGCTACGAGGCCGGCAGCTATAATAACGAATATATTTATTCCGCTGGTTTCTTTGTCTTTTTCACCGAGCAGCTTGCTCGCAAAATAAGTCGTGATCCAGAAGGTAAACATCACGCAAAAGGCAGAGGTCGTGGCAGAAAATAAGTTGACAGTAAAGCCAACATTTTCAGGACTGCCCGCAAAAAGGCTGAAGAAACGTCCTATGAGCAGAAAAAGTGGAGCACCCGGGGGGTGAACAACCTGCAAACGATAGGCAGCGGAAATAAACTCACCGCAATCCCATAAACTGCCGGTAGGCTCAAGTGTTAGGGTGTAAACCACCATGGCAAAGGCGAAGCTAAGCCAGCCAAACAGGGTATTAAGCTTATTGAATGACATCATGTTTTATTAATTCAACCGCCCGAAAATAGAATATTTTCCTCAAGAAGTACTTGTTGACAGTTTGCTTTCGACAATTAAGCCTCTCTTTTGGCATTATAAACGCTCAGCCACCCTTTCATTTTATCATTTGCCCGGGCGAAATTTTCTGGGGTAAAACGGGCATGGTCCAATTTTAATTTGAGGTAGCGAATTTTTTTTCCTTCACTGATCCAGCGAAGTTCATAGGTGGTGCGCGTACTTAACAAGGGGTCCTGTGAACGGTCTTTAACCACATCGTCTACATCATCCTCAATGCTTAATCCCAAAAACTCCGCTCCGGCTTTGGTGAAGCGGTAAAGCAGATCGTCGTCGGTTTTCAGATGGATAATACCACCATCTTTAACGACAGCCGTATATTCCTTCAAAAAACGAAGGGAACTCAGGCGTTTTTTTGATTTTCCTGCCGGGGGATGCGGGTCGGGAAAGGTGATCCATATCTCACTTACTTCTCCGGGACCAAAATACGTGGTGATCCGTTCGATATAAGTGCGCAAAAAAGCTGCATTAGGCAGTCCTTCTTCAATAGCCGATTTGGCTCCTCTCCATAAACGTGACCCTTTGATATCCACGCCGATAATATTGGTTTGCGGGTTCAGTTTTGCCAGGGCAACGGAATATTCCCCCCGTCCACAGGCGAGTTCAAGAATAATGGGATTTAAATTTTTGAATACGTCGCGATGCCAGGTTCCGGCTATGTTTTCAGGAAATTCATAGGTGTTCCCGAAATTTTTCATTTCAGCAAAGCGTTTTAATTTGTTTTTGCCCATTTCCTTATGGTATTAATGCGGTCTGTTTTTCCCGTCAGGGTGCGTTCAAAACGGGGGGCAAATATAATGGCTTTGGGTGCTTTGTAAGCGGGGGCAAGTTCCTTCAGTTTTTTTTCCAGCTCCGGCGTTGAAAACGGTTCTGATTCAAGTACCAGCACCATTTTTTGTCCCAGCCGGGCATCCTCCAATCCATATAAAAAAAAGGACAAGTCGGGAAAGAGGGGAGAAAAAAGAGCCTCAAGTTCGTCGAGCTGCATTTTTACCCCGCCCGATATGAGGGTACGGTCAAGACGTCCAATAATTTCGAAACTTTGATCCGAATAAATACGGGCCAGGTCATTGGTTTTCAGGGAGGTATGGATGGCCATTGGGGCGTCGATCAACAAGGTCCGGTCTTCGGCAAGCCGGAGAGAAACCCCTTCCAGTGGGTGGAACCTTTCCTGTTTTTCCTCACCATTTAGCTGCCTGAGGGCAATATGGCTGCATGTTTCCGTCATGCCATAGGTATGATAAACGATAGGCCGAAGCTCCTGAATAGCAGCAAAAAGGGCATGATCAATAGCCGCACCACCTAAGAGAACGACCCGAAATTGATTCAATTTGGCTATGGATTCGGGATCTTTCAAAATATCATGCAGTTGCAGGGGTACCAGCGAACAAAGGGTGAAGGGATGGATATGATCGAGCGGTATCATCGGGTTTCCATCAGCGGGAAATACATGAATATTCAGGCCCCATTCCATGGCACGAACCAGGCTCATTGTTCCGCCAATCGTGTCTGGGTTGAGATTAAGGAGAATTTGATCAGTGGAGGACGGCTTCAGGATCTTAGCCGTGGCTGCCACACTGGCAAGCATTTGCTTACGATGGATGGAAATGGCTTTAGGTGTACCAGTAGAGCCTGAGCTGTAGCGCATAAAAGCATCCATTCCCAAAAGCCAGTCGCGGCAAAATTGCAGAACGGATACATCACCCTGGTAGTTTTTTAGTTTGGTCCAGGGGTAAAAATCAAAATTCAGGAATAACCCTTTTTCAGGCATGGAGGTATTCGGTCAATGTGCGCACAAAGGTGTCGATTTCTTCGGTAGAATTATAGATATGGGTGCTGATACGGATCGCATTGACCTCATTTTCGGGTACGGCACGAATAACAAGATTCCGGTCTGTACAATAGCGTTGAAAATCAAGGTAATCGCGGTTTTCGAAGGTGAAGGAACAAAGTCCGGCACGCTCCTGAATAGGAGTAATAATTTTGATGCCTTTTATAGGGGCCAGATGAGCATAGAGGTGGTCATTCAGCTCCCGGATTCGGGCAGCAATTTTTTGTTTTCCAATTTTTTCATGGAAAGCGATCGCGGCAATGACCCCATCAAATAAAGAGCGGTTTTGGGTACCATTCAAATGGCGGGAAGCCACCTGCGACCATCCGAGGATACGGGGATCTCCGTCGATCAGATTCCAGCCAGTATCGCTGTATGCTCCTGTAAATATGGGGGTTATGGATTGAAGTTTATCTTTGCGGATGAACAGAAAACCGGTTCCTTTTGGTCCCAGCATCCATTTATGGGTGCAGGTAGCGTAAAAGTCGCAGTTCATGGTACCCAGGTTCAGATCGAGCATGCCCGGACCATGAGCTCCATCCAAAAAATAATGGAGCTTATTTTCTTTAGCGATCACTCCAATTTCCTCAACCGGGAGGATGCGTCCGTTGGTGCACGGAATATGGGGCAGGGCGATCACCCGGGTACGCTGACCGATCAATTTCTGCAGAGCAGGGAGAAGTTCATCGTTCGGCAGGGTAAGGTCCAAAACGCGGATCACCAGCTTATCCCTTTGCGCCCGGGCCAGCCAGGGAAGCGCATTTCCGACATGTTCCTGGTTGCTTATGATGATCTCATCGCCCTCCTTTAATGGAAGTCCCTGTGCTACAATATTGATCCCATCGGTAACATTGTGGGTAAGGCAAATTTCTTCTTCTGAAGCACCGAAAAAGCGTGCGATCTCCTTTGTTGCCGTTTCCCATCCTCCATAGCTTGCCGTTCGGTCAATTTCACGTAAACTATCCACCACTGCCTCCGTTACCACGCGGGGCGAAGGGCCCATGGTGCCATTATTCAGAAAGATCTGTTTTTTGTCGAGCTCAAATTCCTTTCTGATTTTTTTCCACTCATCGCCACGATCTTCCTCATCTTCAATTGCGGCGAGTCCCTTTGTCGCATTCAGGTTCATCCACACTGCGGGAAGAGCCATGGCGCTGTATTTTAAAAAGGTTCTTCGTTTGGTCATGGCAATAGCAATATACGGCTTCTGCTTTAATGCAATTAAATTAACTTCGCGGCTTGTTAAAAGGAGAGGAAGCAGCGATCAAAGATAGCATGAGAACGTATAAAATACTGGGTTTGATGTCAGGTACATCCATGGATGGCGTTGATCTGGCCTATTGCAGTTTACAGGAAGAGGAGGGGAGATGGAGCTATGAGATCCTTTTAGGAGAAACCATTCCCTACGATGAAAAATGGCGGGTGCGATTATCCCAGCTGGGAAAACAAACAGCTCTGATCTATGTGAAGACCCATACTTTTTATGGTCATTACCTGGGCCAGCTTTGCGCCGGGTTTATCGCCAAACATCAGCTTGAACCGGATTTTATCGCCTCCCACGGACATACCATTTTCCATCAACCCGAAGCCGGATTTACCGCGCAGATCGGGGATGGATCGGCCATATCGGCTGTCACCGGATTGCCGGTTGTCAGCGATTTTCGCCTTTTGGACCTTGCCCTTTTCGGACAAGGAGCCCCTTTGGTGCCCATTGGTGATGAATTGTTGTTCGGGGAGTATGATTTCTGCCTGAATCTGGGTGGATTTGCGAATATTTCGATGAAAGAGGAAGAGCGAAGACTTGCTTTTGACATAGCCCCCTGCAACCTGGTATTGAACCGGATCGCACGAAATTTGGGACATCCCTATGATGATGGCGGACAAATAGCAGCTTCAGGATCCGTGCATTATGAGTTATTGAAGGAGCTGGATGCCCTTCCTTTTTATCAGGAGTTTAAACCAAAATCGATAGGCAGGGAATGGTTGAATACCCATTTCTGGCCGCTGGTGCGCAAATATGATCTGGAAAAAGTAGCTCAGGAAAACCTGATGAAAACCCTGGTTGACCATATTTCCGGACAAATTGCGGATGCCATAGAACATTATGCCGGCGAGGATATTGCGACAAAAAAAGTGCTGATCACTGGTGGAGGGGCCTATAATGAAACCCTGATCGACCACCTGCGCAGCCAGTGTGACGCGCATATGGTCGTGCCGGAGAACCCGTTGTTGGTGGAATACAAGGAGGCACTGATCTTCGCCTTTTTAGGGGTGCTTCGCGTGAGGCAGGAAACCAATACACTTGCCTCTGTTACCGGTGCAAAATCGGATAGCATCGGTGGGGCCATGTGGGGAGATTTTTCAAGAATTTTGAATTAAGCAGATATGTATCATCAAACAAATTTTGAGACCTTATTAGACAAGTACGAACACAAAGAACCGGAAATCGTTTTTGAATGGCACGATGCTGAGACAGATGCGGTTGGTTGGGTGGTGATCAACTCTCTTCGTGGCGGTGCTGCAGGGGGAGGAACGCGCATGCGTAAAGGGCTCGATAAGCATGAAGTTATGTCGCTGGCCAAAACCATGGAGATCAAGTTTACCGTTTGTGGACCTGCCATTGGCGGAGCAAAATCAGGGATCAATTTTGATCCGAACGATCCCGGGAAAAAAGGGGTTTTGGAAAGATGGTACAAGGCCGTTTATCCATTATTAAAAAATTACTATGGAACAGGTGGGGACCTGAACGTGGATGAGATCCATGAGGTAATCCCCATCACCCGCTCATACGGTCTGTTGCACCCTCAGGAAGGTGTTGTAAATGGTCATTTGAAACTGGCCCCGGAAGAAGTAAACAAAAGGATCAAACAGCTTCAGGAAGGCGTGTTATGGAAGCTGACCGATACCCGTTTTACCCCCGATACTTCAGGAAAATATACGGTGGCCGATATGATCACCGGCTGGGGAGTGAGTGAAGCCATTCGCCATTATTACGATATCTATGGAGGAAAAATGGCCGGAAAACGCGCCATCATACAGGGCTGGGGAAATGTGGCTGCTGCTGCCGCTTTTTATCAAGCTCAGCAAGGGGTGAAAATTGTGGGAATCATTGACCGCGACGGAGGATTGATCAATGAAAAGGGATTTACTTTTGAAGAGATCACCCGCCTTTTTATAGAGAAAGAGGGAAATAAACTCGCGGCTGATAACGTGCTTCCTTTTGAAGAAGTGAATGCCAAAATATGGGATATCGGCGCGGAAATTATGATCCCGGCTGCGGCCAGTCGTTTGCTGACCCGCGATCAGATCAACCGCATGGCGGCCAATGATCTGGAGGTGGTCTCCTGCGGGGCCAATGTGCCTTTTGCCGACCAGGAAATATTCTTTGGTCCGATAGCCGCCCACGCCGATTCGCTGGTGAGTATCCTCCCCGATTTTATAGCGAATTGCGGAATGGCACGGGTATTTGCTTATCTCATGGGAGCAGACGCCAAACTTTCAGATGAGGCGATCTTCCATGACGCTTCGACCATCATTCGTCAGGCCGTTTTGCGCCTGCATCAGTTTAATCCAAAACCAACAGGACTTGCAAAAAAGGGCTTAGAATTGTCCTTAACGACATTGATGTCTTAAGTTTGTGGGTATGGATACCTTTCTCGAACAGGAATTTTTAAGCAACACCTACCGCTCGATAGGTTTTGCCCTACTTGCGTTTTTGATTGGTTATGTATTGAGAAAATATGTTGCCCGCATGTTTGCGAATTTTCTCTACCGTTTTTTTAAGAAATTTTCTGAGGGAACGGCGCATGATGAGTTTGTAGACTTACTTGTAAAACCCTTTCAGGTAATTATTCTGTTTATTTCTCTCTATCTGGCTCTTGTTCAGTTGCAGTTCCCTGATGCTTTGGAACTGGGTGAAGAAAAAATTCAACGTACCAGAGACATTCTTCATCGCCTTTATTTCGGAATCATGGTGGTGTGTGTTACCTGGCTGATGCTTCGCGTTGTTGATTTTATGATGCTCATTCTCTATCAACGTGCCCAGCTTACCGAAGATAAATCTGACGATCAGATCATCCTCTTTATGAAGGATATGATCAAAGTGACGGTAGTAGTCTTTGCCATATTTTTTATAATGAGTGCCGTGTTTAAGCTCGACATCACCACCCTTATTGCAGGTTTGGGGATTGGAGGTCTGGCTATAGCCCTTGCAGCCCAGGATACCTTAAGCAATTTGTTGGCTTCGTTTATTATTTTTATGGATAAACCCTTCAAGGCAGGAGACCTGGTTAATTTTGACACGATCACCGGTACCATTGAAAAGGTTGGGTTTCGGAGTACCAAAGTGCGCACATTGGATAAAAGTTTGTTGACGGTTCCGAACAAGGATTTGACTGACGGGCCCCTCAATAATATAACAGAGAGTCCGTTCAGGAGGGTGAAGTTTATGATAGGATTAACCTATGACACCCCCGCAGCTAAGATCAGTAAGGTGATTGAAGAGATCAATGAAGTATTGGATAATCATCCTGAAACGAAAGACGATTATACGGTAGCCTTCTCGGATTTTTCATCCTCCTCTCTGGATATCATGATCTTGTTTTTTGTTTTTTCCAACGACTGGGAAAAGATGGTGCGGGTGAAGGAGGAGATCAATTTTAAGATCATGCATATTGTGGAGCGGAATGGGTGTGAATTTGCATTCCCGACCCAGACCATCCATATGGCGAAAGGCAACGAGCCCCGGGTTGAGTTATGAGTTATGAGTTATAAG
>DQHT01000013.1:0-213 GCA_003531115.1 Bacteroidota bacterium
CAAGTACAGCATCATGGCCAACAGAAAAAACATACAGGAGAATATTCAACGCGTTACGGGCAAAATCACAGAACTTAATGCTGATCTCCGGTCGAGGAAGGAACTTTCCGTGCTGGATATCGACTTGTTGCGTAAACATGTAATAGACCTGTATGATGAAGTGAATCATCTGCGGCTGGTGATGAAGGAGTCCATGGACCATGGACCATGGAC
>DQHT01000013.1:241-4561 GCA_003531115.1 Bacteroidota bacterium
CCTGTCCTGAGCCTGTCGAAGGAAAGAACGACGGACCCGGAGTCTGAAGTAAACCTCGAAGCCCTAACGAAAGCCGAGAACCAGGTTGAATCAGAAGCAGAAGTTGAGGCCATGGTCGAAGCCATAGTTGAAGAAGACCTTCCCAATGAAGAAACCCAAAACCCAGAACCCATAACCCAGAACCCGGAACCCATAACCCAAAACCCGGAAATCAAACTCGCAGCAGCAGAAGCCAAAGCTGAAGCCGATGCCATCAAGGCAGCCCAGAACCCGGAAGAAGCCAATGACCTGGCCTTTAAATTTAGCAATACCCCCATCCATGACCTGAAAAAGGCGATCAGCATTGCTGAAAAATTTGAGTTCATTAATAGTCTTTTTGGCGGTAACGTGGAGAAATATGCCTACTCCATCCATCACCTCAATAACCTGAACAATGGCGATGAAGCCTTTACCTACCTGCACGACCTGCGGATAGAGTGGAAATGGGACGATGAAGACAAAAACTTTCAGAAACTCGCTAACCTGATACGCAGAAGGTTTTTGGGTTAAATTTTACACAAACTCTATTTTATTTTGACCTGGAGCTGACAATTCGAGCGCCCTTCAGCATGGCCTTTGTTGCTCAGAGGCCATGTACCACTTCTGGCGTCAGAACCCCTTGTTTCGACCTGCCCTGGCTTTTGCCCTGGGAATAATTCTGTATGACCTGAGGGGATGGGAAATTTCCTGGATGCTTCCTCTGCTTTTGCTGGTATGCGGGCAGTTCGTCTGGCAACGTTTTGATGCATGGAAAAGGGTAAGTGGACTTATCCCGGCGATCTTCCTCTTAAGCGGTGCCCTGATCCATTCCTGGCAGCCCGTTTGGGAAAAAAAAGAAGAAGTTGAAAATCGCTATCTCCTGGAGATCAGTAGCGAACCTGTCGAAAAGGAAAATTCAACCCAATGTGAAGGCCGTATCTTGTTTTATGATTCGGTCGGCAAAGCAATGAAGTCCGGGCCGGTAAAGCTCAAACTCCTGTTTCGCGATGACAGTCTGGCCACCGAACTCCTGCCGGGCGACCGCATTTTGGTTTCGGGAAAACTGAAAAAGATCTCTCCCCCATCGATCCCGAATACATTCAATTATGCGAAGTATATGGAAAGGAAGGGGATATTTTATCAAATGGGCCTCTCCCCTCCCGACTGGACCCACTATGACCAGCGTACAACCTTGTTGCGCCTTGCTATTCAATGGAGAAACAAGGCATTGAACACCTATGACAAATGGCTACACGATACTGAAAACAAGGCAATCATTAAAGCCCTGATCTGCGGCTATACTCAGGAGTTGGTTCCTGATATTCGTGAGGTGTACGTTAAAAGCGGTACCATGCACATGCTTTCTGTATCAGGTATGCATGTAGGAATTCTCCTCATCATCCTCGGTCGAACCTTGTTCTGGTTAAGGAATCCATTGACAAAAAACCTGGTACGGATCCTGCTGTTATGGGCCTATGCCCTACTCACCGGACTATCCCCATCTGTAATGCGGGCCGTGAGTATGTGCACCCTGTATCTGATCGGGGAATCCATCCATAAAAAACACAGCAGCTGGAATGCCGTTGCTTTTGCCATGCTCATTTTGCTCGCCTGGGATACCCAATTTTTATTCAATGCCGGTTTTCAACTATCCTTTCTTGCTCTGAGTGGCATTCTGTTGGTGTCGGGCATAAACGCACCCCCAGCCATGAACTGGAAAGACAAAGCAAAAAATTGGTTCAGGTCTTATCTGGCTATTTCCCTTGCCGCCCAATTGGCAACTTCCCCTATCGCTATCTACTACTTCCATCAGTTTCCCCTGTACTTTCTGATCGGAAACCTGCTCCTTGTTCCACTAGCAGCTCCCATGATGTATGTGGGACTGCTCTTATTGCTCCTGGACCAAATCCCTGTTCTTTCCGATTGCTGTGCCGGACTACTTGAGCTGCTCCTCAGGCTTTGTCAGCTTATTGCCGGGGAAATTGCTGAATTACCGGGAGCCAGTCTGGGAAATATTTATTGGGACCTGCCTTTTGTTTTGGCCTTGTATGCGCTGATCCTGGGTTTCGTACTCAAAATAAAAATTCAACAAAGCCGCGGGATCTTTTTCGGACTGGTGCTTTTATGTGGAGCAGTTTCCGCTTCTATCTTTCATGAAGTTAATCGGAAAAAACAAAATGGAATCATTGTGTACGCGTTGTATGGAAAGCATGCCTGCGACCTCTATTCCGGCGATCAGGTGATGTATATGGGTGATAGTCTGGATGACGCCATGAATGCCTATTCCATCCAAGCATTCCGGAATGCCAAAGGATTGGAGCAGATAATACCCTCCCGGGAAACCCTATACCCCTGGGGTGCTTGCCTCCTGACGGATTCATTGCGTATCCTTCGCTTCCGGAACAAAGGCGATTGGAAACTGCCCGCATCGCAAGTACCTACCTTGCTCATCCTGGAAAAAGATGCCGAATGCACCGTGGCCCCGCTGCTCGACTCAGTCAATTTTTGTAACATTGTGCTGGCCGGGAATCTCAGCTGGAAAAGCAGAACCTATTGGTTGAAACAAACCAAAATCAGGAATATTGCGGTACACGATGTGAGAGTGGATGGCCCATTTCAAAAAGAACTATGGAAGAACTCGTTTGGTACGAAGTAAAGGACAGGGTTGGCTATATCACGTTAAATCGTCCGGATAAACGCAATGCGTTGAGTCCGGATATGGTCACCAGGCTAAAAAACGCGGTCGACCAGGCTGAATCAGACCCGGAATGCAAAGTGGTTGTACTGGCTGCGAATGGCGAAGCTTTTTGTGCCGGTGCCGACCTGGGGTATATCAAAGGACTTCAAAGCAATAGTTATGATGAAAACCTTGCCGACTCCCGGCATCTGATGGAATTATTCAGTAAAATTTACGGCAGTTCGAAAGTATATATTTCACGGATTCAGGGTCATGCTTTGGCAGGTGGGTGCGGACTGGCCACGGTTTGCGACTTTTCTTTCGCTATCCCCGAAGCTAAATTTGGCTATACCGAAGTTCGCATTGGCTTTATTCCGGCCATAGTTATGGTGTTTTTATTGAGGAAGATCGGAGAAGGAAAAGCCAAAGAGATCCTGCTCACAGGAGAAATTTTTGAGGCAGAAAAAGCACTGGCTTTTGGATTGATCAATGCCATACTTCCATTCGATCAGCTAAACGAGTATGTGCACACCTTTGCCACAAAACTTTGCGAAGAAGCCTCGGGCGAGTCGCTTGCGCGAACCAAACAGATGATCGCACGGGTGCAGGACCTGACTTTGGAAGAGGCACTCCATTTTGCCGCCGCTCAAAATGCCGAAGCACGCGATGGAGCTGACTGTAAGCGTGGCATTTCGGCCTTTTTGAACAAAGAAAGGATCAAATGGTGATGGAATGGATCGATACACATACCCACCTTTTTTCCGACTTGTTTAAAGACGATGTGAATCATGTGGTAATAAACAGTCATGATAAAGGGGTTAAAAAACTCCTGCTACCCAATATTGATGAAAGTTCGGTAAAGGCCATGGAAGAGTTGGTTAGCCATTTTCCCGGGATCTGTTACCCCATGATGGGACTACATCCTACATCGGTAGGAAAAGAATACCGCAATCAACTCCGGATCTTATATTCCCTGCTAAAAAACAGGCCCGACCATTATGTTGCTGTAGGCGAGATCGGTACAGATCTGTATTGGGATAAAACGTTTAAATCAGAGATGGAGATCGCCTTTAAGGAGCAGATACGCTGGGCATTGGAATTCGATAAGCCCATTGTGATTCACTCGCGCGATACCCTCGACTGGAATATTTCCATCGTAGGCGAATTCAAGAAAAAAGAGCCCGGACTTCGCGGTGTCTTCCATTGTTTTAACGGAAATATCGAACAGGCCAAGGCCATCATGGACATGGATTTTTACATGGGCATAGGCGGTGTCATCACCTTTAAAAATGCAGGTATGGATGCGGTTTTGAGCGAAATTCCCCTGGAAAAACTGGTTTTGGAAACGGACAGCCCCTATCTCGCCCCTGTTCCCTACCGCGGACAACGCAATAGCAGCGAGTATATCCCGTTAATAGCCAGCAAGTTGGCTGATTTTAAAAACCTGGCATTAAAGGAAATTGCCCGCATCACCACAGAAAATGCCCGGACACTTTTTCGGCTCTGATTTTTGATTACTTTTGCAGTCCACAAAATTTGACATACCCGGAGAGGTGTCAGAGTGGCCGATCGAGCACGCTTGGAAAGCGTGTATACCGCGAGGTATCGAGGGTTCGAATCCCTCT
>DQHT01000023.1 GCA_003531115.1 Bacteroidota bacterium
ATCAGGTCGTAGAAGAATTGATTCAGCTAATAAGGAAACAGATACTCCAGAAACGAAAAACAAATAGACAATACAACCGCCGAACCAAACAAGGGACGTATAGAAAGTATAAATAATGCACCTAAGTTAGCGCCATTACTCCGAAGGGGGATGAGCGATGAGTTGCCAGAAGTTTGTACTCAGAAATGGACGTTTACACAAAGATTATGAAGCGCCTGTCTGTATCGTCTTACTTACTTCCCTACCCTCTTCGCCCTTTTATCATACAGCGCCATCAAAAACCCGAGCACCATGATTATCGTGCCGCCCCAGAGGAAGTTGATATAGGGGAAAACGATGGCTTTGAGGATGATATAATCTTTGACGGGGGGCTTTTCGGCGGTTTCGATGACGAAGCGGTTTTGGGAGTAGTCGTCGGGGTTGGTTTTGATATCCATCAACTTAAAACGGAGGCCCTGGTCGTGGAGCTCGTCGGGGATGTTGACGGACTGCTCGCCGAGGAGGGCGAAGATGGGGTGGGCGAAGGTGGTGTCAGAGGGGGTAATGACCTTGAGTTCGATCATTAGCACGTGATCGGCTTGCTCCAGGTTTAGGGCTTTGCGGTCGACATCGGTGGTTACGAACATGAGGACTGCGGTTCCGTTTTCTACCTTCAGGCTGTCGCCTACTCTTAGCTCATGCGTGAGGAAATGGTCGAAAGGGGCTTTGCGGGCTGCTTCTTTATCGGGTACCTGGCTCACGTGGGTGAATACGTCGTGGGTGAGGTAGTGGCGGGTGTCGGGGTTGCTGACCAGGCCCATTTTTGGGTTGATCTGGGCGTTGGGCTGCAGGATAAACTCGTCGCCATTGTAGGTGTTGGTATTGCGGTCGTAACCCTGGTAGCGGACTTTATAGTAGGTATTGGGAGAAACGGTGGTGTCGCCTATGTAGGTGGCCATGTAATCGCCCATGAGGGTGGGAACATTTTTGTAAAGCAGGATATGTTCCCGGTTGGCTTCCTCATCGAAATTTTCGCTGTAGACAATGCCTCTCTGGTTGATGGAGATGACCTCTTTGCCGGAGCCCGAGCTGATAATTCCGATCAGCATCAATCCAAAACCGATATGGGCTACAGAACCACCAGCCACCCAAAACTTGCCTTTGAGCACCTGTACCCAGTAAATGATGTTTCCAACCACGGCAAATACGCTGGTGAGCAGGAAAAGGAGCAGGACAGGGTTGCGCAGGTCAAACAGAAGCGCAAAGAGTATAGTGACCCCCAATGAGGAGAAAATGATCACGAAAAGATTCAGGCGGAATTTTGTCCACTCGGTCTTTTTGTATTTGAATAATTGTCCGAAACCGATCAGCAGGCCCACAATAATGGCAATGGGCATCTGCCACTGGTTGTAATAGCCGACGATGTCGACGGGTGGGGCTTTGTCGAGGCCAAAAAGGTTGTTCCATACGGGCATGGAAGTGTTGAGGATGACCTGAAAGCAGGAGATGACAAATACCAATGCCCCGATGAACATCCAGAATTCGCGGGAGCTGAGTTCTTCATCGGCCTGGGTGGTGATGGGCACAAATCCATATACGGAATAAAACAATACCCCTAATACCAATACGATCAGCGGGATATGGACAAATACATTATAGCCAAAGAACAGCGCAAATACGGTTCCGGCCAGTAAGAGCCCCAGAAAGGTCCAGCGTTTCCAGTTGTTCGGCAATACCAGTAATGAAGGCAAGGCGGTAAAGAGGAAAAAGAAGAGGAGAAGTTGTCCGCTCATACCCAGGTCGGTAAAAGCATGAACGGAGGTGTTGCCTAAAATTCCGCTACGCGTAAGGAAGGTGGCATAAAGTACGAGCAGGAAGGAAAAAATGGCCAGGATAAAACTGATATAGAGGGCTTTTCCTGTTTTTTTGAAGATGATGAGGGTATGACTGAGTGCGATGAGCAACAGCCAGGGAATAAGCGATGCGTTTTCAACCGGATCCCAGGCCCAGTAGCCTCCAAAACTCAGGGATTCATAGGCCCAAAAGGCTCCCATGATGATTCCTGCGCCGAGGATCATGACACCAAAGAGGGTCCATGGAATGGCGGGTTTAACCCACTCTTTTACTTTGCCGGTCATGAGTCCGCCGATGGCATAGGCAAAAGGAACTATCGCTGCGGCAAAACCCAGGAAGAGGGTTGGAGGATGGATGACCATCCAATAATTTTGCAGGAGAGGATTGAGTCCGTTGCCGTCTTGTATACCACTCAGGTAGTTTTCTGCACCGCGGATCTGGATAAAAGGCAGGCTGAAGATATCGGGTTGCACATCGCGCAGAAGCATAAAAGGACTGCTTCCCAGCTTGGTGCCGGCAATTTCCACGCCCAGCAGCATGGTGGAGAGCATCACCTGGGCCAGCGCCATGACGGTCATGACGGGGGATTCCCAGTTTTTGGCCCGGTACATCAGAATCCATCCGAGGATCACATGCCAGAACATCCATAAAAGGAAACTTCCCTCCTGCCCTTCCCAGAAGCAGCTGACCATATACCGGAGCGGCAGTTCTAAAGATGAGTGCTGGAAGGCGTATTGGTATTCAAAATAATGTTGTTGGATGATGACGAATAAGATCCCGAAGATGCTGACAACAGCGAGTCCGTGGATCCAAAACCCGACGCGGCCCAGTTTCCTCCAAAAATCAGCTTCCTGTTTTTGGTAGGTAGCAAATCCATAGGCAAAAAGGGTAAAAAGGGAGGCGGCGAAGGAAAGGTATATGCTGATCTTTCCGAGGTTTCCTATAAGAAGGTGTTCGCCGGCGAAGGATGTTACTTCCGTCATGAGCCTACTGCCTTATATTCGCTTTCTTCGAGGGTACCTTCGTTGTATTTTGACGGGCATTTGAGGAGTATGCTGGAGGCATGGAAGGCGTCGCCCTGCATTTTTCCAATGATCACCACTTTTTCAGAACGTTCCAGGTCAGCCGGTTTTGGGCTGTTGAAGATGATCTTTTTTTGAACCTGGGTGCTGTCCATCAAATAAAATTCGAGGTGGTTCGGGTCATTGTCGGGGTCGTATTTCATGGAAGAATCTTTCACCAATTCACCGATAACATGAAACTCCTTGCCCGGAGAGGCAGAGGCTGTTTCAAAGGTGACGTATTGCGAAGCGTTCCCATATAAGCTGACAATGGCAGCGATACCCACTGCGACAAGCACGAGGGCAATGATATACCTTGGTTTCATGATTTTTTCTCCTTTTCGAGGCGCCGGATGCGTTTATCCAGGGCCACCAGATAGATTGTAATTCCTGCAAAAATCGTGACTAAAACAGCTACGACCACATATATTTTTCCGCTTGCCCGCAGGCCCGTGGCCATTTCCACATCTTGTGCCTGAAGGGTAAGGCTGCCCAGGAGCGTCATTATGGCAACAAGCAAGGCTTTATTAAAGCGCATCTTCATGATTTTCAAGTTTTTTAATTCGGGTTCTGAGGTTCGCGATCCATGCGCCGACCAGGATCCATCCGAGAACAGCAGGATAAAAAACAGCCCGCATGCGGCTGTCGAGATCGTAATTATTAAAACCCGGGTTTCCGCCATTACCCGGGTGCAGGGAGTCGCTTATTCTTGGCAGCACAAAGATGAGTACGATAAATATCGGGAAGGCGAAAACATTAAACACCGCTCCTACCCTGCCACTTTTTTCGTCATCGTCAATTGCCTGACGCAGGATATAGTAGCCCATATAGATGAGCATGCCGATGGCCACTCCGTTGAGTTTGGGGTCGTTTGTCCAGAAGAAACCCCAGGTAAAATGGGCCCAGACCATGCCGGTAAGCAGTCCTAAAAAGCCAAGCAGCACCGCGGTATAGGTTAATTCTGAAGCGAGAATATCGTATTTTGCTTTTCCTGTGCCGAGGTAGATGATGCTCACAATAAAGGCCACCAGCAGGAGGGCGATCATGGAGAACCACATGGGTACGTGGAAATAGAGGTTACGAATGCTTTCGTTTAGGATTTCCAACTCGGGAACGGGGTTTATGAGTCCGGCATAGATGCTATAGAGAACCAGCACGGCACCGAGGTATTTCCACCAGGAGTTTTTCATTTTTTGAGTAGTGCAAAGGTAGGGAAGATTTTTAGAATTAAATGAGGCAAGGAGGATTTGAGGACGATAGCTGGGAGCGGGGGAGCGGGACTTCGTCCGGAGCGGGGGAGCGAGGGGTGTTAAATTTATTCTTTCTGTAACTTTTTAGCACACAACTCGGATTTTTTCCGAATTAAGGTGTTATATTTGACATATGTCGATAGTCGAAACTCTTCGGAAAATGTCGGATCAATTGCTGAGTACTCAGGTATTATTGAATATACTGGGTGGTTATGCGCGGCCTTTTGATAAAATTAATGAATTGCGTAAGTCCGGGCATCTTATTCAAGTCAGAAGGGGATTGTATGTTGTGGGGGCATTGCTAAACGGAAATAAACCTGAACTGTTGCTCATAGCGAATCATTTGTATGGACCGAGTTATGTTTCGGCTGATTCGGCATTAGCATTTTGGGGACTTCTTCCAGAGCGCACTTATGGTGTAAGCTCGATGTGCATGGGCAGTTCGAATAGCTGGAATACTCCGCTGGGAAATTTCAGTTATCATACTCTTCCCCCTGCCTATTACCCCTTAGGGGTTCAGCATATTCAACTTAGTGAACGGCAGCACATACTCATTGCTTCAAAGGAAAAGGCATTGTGTGACCTGATCATCCATACAAAAAACCTTGTGCTCAGGAGCATGGATCAGACATGGAATTTTTTGCACGATGATCTCCGTATAGAAGATGATGAAATTCACCGCCTAAATTGGGTACTTATCCTGGAATGGGCGCTTTATGCCCCGAAAAGATCGAGTCTCCAAATTCTGGCAAAAACCTTAAAACAACATGATACAGGAATGGTTAAATGAGTACCGACCGACAAGTCTGGAGGAAACAAAAAATGCGCTTAGGGAAATCATGCAGGAGATCGCTCTTGCCGGACTTTACCGTTCCGGATTCTATCAACATGCCGCATTGTACGGGGGCACTGCTTTAAGAATTTTTCATGGGCTCAATCGCTTTTCTGAAGATCTGGATTTTTCCCTTCTCAGGAAAGATCCGGGCTTTGATCTTAGTCCCTATCTATTAGCTATTGAAAATGAATTTCTTTCCCTTGGACTGGTTGTAGCTATTCGCAAAAAGGAGAAATCCAAAGACACGTTCATACAAAGTGCATTTATCAAAAGCGATAGCGTGTGGCATGAACTTGAGCTAAAAAACTCCTTACCCCAATTGCACTTGCAACAGCCTCCCAGTATTAAAATTAAGGTTGAAATTGATATCTCCCCTCCTCTTGGATTTACTACCGAAAACAAACTTCTTTTAAAACCCTTTTCCTTTTATGTGAATTGTTTCACGGCCCCATGTTTATTTGCCGGAAAAATGCATGCGCTTCTGTTTCGACCATGGAAAATCAGGGTAAAAGGCAGGGATTGGTACGATCTTGAATGGTACATTAAAAAAGGAATTCCACTCGATTACGCTCACTTTTTAGTTCGTGCCCAACAGAGTGGACATCTAATGACCGTTCCCTATTCCAGGGACGATTTTTTTCAACTGTTATTGCTTAGAATTGACAGCATCAACTTCAATCAAATCAGAGACGATATTCAACGGTTTATTCCGGACGTAAAGGCGATAGAAATATGGTCGCCGGAATATTTTAAGCAGTTGGTAGGAAAGATGAAGGTAGAGCACTAAAACTTATTCTTCCACATCATACTCTCTACCGGCTTCACGGTTCGGGTATTGTATTTCGCCCCTTTTTTAGTCGAATAGCTGTGCTCGACTTCTCCTTCCACCATGAAATAGATGAGTTGTCCGATGGGCATGCCGGCGTAGATCCTGACAGGTTGGGCTACAGATATTTCAAGGGTCCAGGTATTGCAGAAGCCTACGTCGCCTTTGCCGGCTGTGGCGTGAATATCGATACCGAGGCGACCGGTGCTGGATTTGCCTTCTAAAAAGGGGATGTGTTGGTGGGTTTCGGTGTATTCTTCGGTGACGCCCAGATAGAGGGTGCCGGGGTGTAATACATATCCTTCAGAAGGGATCTCAAAAATGTCGATCTTATTGTGCTCGCGGGCATCCAATTCCCGGCTACGGTAAGTTCCTAAATAACGTCCGAGATGTACATCATACGAATTGGTGCCTAAACATTCTTTGCGGAACGGTTCAATAAGGATGGTGCCTTTTTCTATTTCTTCCTGGATGCGTTTATCGGATAAAATCATGGGGCGAAGGTATTTATGATTTTTGATTTATGATTTATGATTTCAAAACTGTAGATCATGCGGTCGTCGCTGCAGGAGATGAAGTGGGTGTTATTGAGCCAGATGATCTTGTTGACGGAGCTTCGGTGGGCGGTGTGGCGGTCGTGGTCGATTACTTTGAGCAGATCCAGGGTATGGGCGTTCCAGAGTTTGATGGTTTTGTCCATGCTGCCGGTGGCCAGGTAGCTGCCGTCAGGACTTGCGCTCAGGGCATGGATGGTGTACCAGTGGGCGGCGATGTCGTTTTGTTCTGTTCCCTCCTTCCAGGTGTGGAGGTGGGCGTCGCGGCCGGCTGTGAATAGTGTGTTATCCATCATTAAAAGTGCAAATACTGAATTCTGGCTTGCCTGAAATGAGGAAAGGATAGCGAAGGTATCCAATGACAGTTGCCATACTTTGCCTTCTGAACCTCCGAGCCAAAGTGTAGCTTCATCCATAAACAAACAGCGCAGGCTTTTCCCGGACAATTTGAGTGTGCGGTCGGGCCGGGTTTCGGTTGCTTTCCACCTTTTTAATACGCCGTCTTCTCCGCAACTCAGCAGGTCGTCGCCCTGGTAGAGCAAATCGAAAACGGATCCTGTATGGGCGATCCATTGGCGTTGCAGGGCCAGGCTTTCGATATTGAATTCATAGATGCTCCCGCTGCGGGTGCCGACTGCGCAATTTTGGTTCTTTGGGTTGAAGGCGAGACAAAATAGTTGTTCGGGGATTTTGGCAATGAGTGTCCCATCCGGGGAATTTAGCTCCCATTTTACGAGCATACCCTCTCCGCCCACACTTAAAAAGTGACTTTCGTCCATGACAGCAAGGGAGTAGATACTTTGCTGATGCCCCTTAAATTCGCCTATTTTTGAAACCTGTATGCCCAAAGTCTGGCAAAAATATGTTAAAAGCGGGAGTCTGAGCGGACTATGGCGCATTTCTGAATCCGTTTCGGAGCTGAAGGAGCTGTATACCCTTGGAGAGCCGGAGGTTTTTGTAAGGGAGGACAGAGCGCGGCAATGGCTGGCATCGCGGATTTTGCTCCAGGACCTTGTGCGGGAATTTGGCTATGCCGGTGCGTTTTCCCTGACTAAACAACCCGATGGACGTCCGGTATTGTCTGTACCCGGCATCCATGTTTCCATCTCACATGCGGGGGATTATGCTGCGGTGGCTGTAGGCGATTCGCCCATAGGCATTGACGTGGAGAAGCTGGGACAACGTGTTCAGCGCATCCGGCAAAAGTTTATGAATGTGGGTGAGATCGCCCAGTTGCAGGATGAGGCGGATACGGACTGGATGCATGTGGTATGGTCGGCGAAGGAGGCCCTGTTTAAATTTCATCCGGAGGGCAATATCGATTTCAGGGAACACCTCCATTTGAAAAAAATGCAGGAAGGAATGTTGGCCGCTGAGATCAGGAAGGATGGTGAGCAAATGAAATTGCAAGTGCCTTACGAACAATTCGATAGCTATATAATTGCCTGGGCTTTTGAATAAGGCCGGGTTTTTGACCCTTGGTAGATATGAATTATTATTCATAGAATTGCTTTATCTTTGCATCTTTAAAATATGACATTTACCAAACCCAAGTTTTCGCATGAGCAGAATGCGGAATTTTTCACAACGCTGAAGAAGAGAGTCAACACTTATTTCCAGCAAACCCACACTGCAACCACGGGCGACAACAAGATGATCTTTAAAACGATCTTCATGTTCTCCCTCTATCTGTTCCCCTACTTCTTTCTCCTTTTCGGAAACGTTGATTCCAATGCAGGTATCCTTGCGCTTTGGGTATTGATGGGATTCGGGATGGCCGGAATAGGGCTTAGTATTATGCACGACGCGAATCATGGCGTGTACTCTAAAAATAAAAAACTGAATACCCTGATGTGTTATACCATGAATCTTATTGGTAGCAACGCCTTTGTATGGAAGCTTCAACATAATGTGCTTCATCATAGCTTTACAAACATAGAAGGGGCTGATGAAGACATCAATATGCCTTTTGTCCTGCGCTTTTCTCCGCATCAAAAACGCCGGTGGTTCCATCGCTTCCAGCATATTTATGCCTGGTTCCTTTATGGATTGATGACCTTGCTTCGGGTATTTGTTTCTGACTTCAGACGCCTGAAATCGTACAAAGACATGAACCTGATCCCAAATCCTAAGGTGTTCAGAAAAGAATTATGGATCTCCATTTCCTGGAAAATCTTCTACCTCGCCTACATTCTTGCCCTTCCGATGTTATTGAATCCGGGCCATATTGGAATTTATATTGTCAGCTTCCTGGTGATGCACTTTATCTGTGGATTTATCCTGGCTGTGATCTTTCAAACCGCTCATGTTATGCCGAGCTGTGAATATCCGCTGATGAATGCTGAGGGTAAAATTGAAAACAACTGGGCGGTGCATGAACTGATCACCACCACCAACTTTTCTCCAAAAAGCCGCTGGTTTAGCTGGGTTATCGGGGGATTAAACTACCAGGTAGAACATCACCTGTTTTCGAATGTATCGCATGTTCATTACCGGGCGCTGTCGAAGATCGTTCGTCAGACTACGGAAGAATTTGGCTTGCCTTATAATACGGAGAAGAGCTTCTTTTCGGCTATTGCTAATCATGCCAGGATGCTTCGTGCTTTAGGTACGGGGAGTTTGGATGTGGCGATGGCTAAGGCATAGAGCGAGGGAGCGGTGACCTTCGGTCAGAGCGGGGGAGCGGTGACCTTCGGTCAGAGCGAGGGAGCGGGGGAGCGAGGGGACGTAGAAAACATTAAAAGGCGCTTCGGGAGACCGGGGCGTTTTTTTTTGTGGGGGATGGACCCGGTAGGTTCACCCAATTCGGGTGAACCTACCGGGTGGGCTACCGGGTGGGCAGCTTTCGCTGTAGATTCACCCGAATTGGGTGAATCTACAGCTCACATATAAAATCCCATAAATCTGTGTAATTTCAGGAATCCCGGTTCAGACAAGGGGGGGGATCGGCGATAGGGTTGGCGTGAGATTGTTTTCTCTACTCGGGATTGTGCTCGAAGACTGAAGATCCTACGTATGCGGAGCAACTACGGCGTCGTAATATTCCGGAAATACTCGCGGATCTTGTCTTTGTAGTAAGGGCGTAATTCGGGGGGAATCGTTTTTAACAATTCGTTTTCGCGCTCTTTTTGTTTGAGGTATTCCTGGAGTTCGGGGGGGAGAGGGGCGTGGTTTTGTTTGCCTTCTTTGGATTCGCGTTTGTTGTCTTGTTCGCGTTCTTTCAGGGCTTTTTCGTGCTCGAGCATGCGGGTTTCGATTTCCTGCTGGCGGCGGATGGATTCGAGGGTGAGTTGTTTGTTTACCAGGTCTTTTTCCAGTTTTTCCATTTGATCAATGGTCTTTTGCAGCTCGCCGGCTTCTTTGCCATTGCCTTCTTCCTGCATCTGTTTTTTCAGGTCCTGGAGCATGCGGCGGATCATTTCCTGCTTAGCGGCCATCTGTGCCCATTCTTTGCTGCCGGGTTCCTGACCGCCCTCCTGCTGGCCTTTTTTCATTTTTTTCAACTCCTCGCCCAGCTTCTTCTGCATCTCTTTCATCTTTTCCATATCCCCAGGTTTGGGCTTGGACTTTTTCTTTGATTCGCCTCCGCTTCCCGAACTGCTCATCATGTCTTCCTGCATGTTTTTCAGGATCTCGCTCAGCATCACGGCCAGGTTGTTCATGCTCGTCATGGTGTACTGTTGGGTAACCATGGCTTTTTTTACCTTCTCCGACTCCCGGGCTGCCAGAAATGTGATGGATTTGGACAGATTATCATTGATCTTTCCCATCTCGGCATTGATATAGGAACGTAGCACGATGGCGCGTTTGCTCAGGGCCAGAAGGCTGTCTTCCACGATACGGGCATCATCGCGTATTTTCTTCTGCCTTTGAACCAGCTCCACGTATTTCGGACTGTAGCCACTGGTGCTCGCCAATTCATCCATCAAAGCTTCCTGGTCGAATGACAGTTGGATCAGGTTTTCAAGAATGCCGCGAAGGGTTTCATAATCCTCCATACTCTGCTCCATCTCCATGGCCTTCATCTCCTTCTTCTTCTCTTCTGCCATCTTCTTCATTTTTTTGGCAGCGGACTTCTGTTTTTTTGCGGCTTCTTTTTTATCCTTTTTCTCCAGTTCTTCCGAACCTTCTTCCATGTCCTGATCGATGCTGTCCAGATCTTCTTCGGGCAGCTCAAAATCCATGGGGTCTTCCAGCTCCTTGTTAAGGCTGTCGGTTTGTTCGAGGTCTTTCTGGAGCTCGTCGAACTTCTTATTCAGGGAATCCTGTTTCTCTTTTAATTTCTCCGGCGCTTCGTTTCCTTTTTCGGTCTCTTCAGCGAGTTTTTCCTGTTCTTCCGCAAGCTTCTCCAGCTCCCCCATTTCCTGATCGAGCCGCTTTTCTACCTCAAAACGTTTGTACATCTCGAGCATGCGGTCGAGCTGTTTGTCGAGTTCCTTTTCGCTGAGTTCGAATTTTTCGAGCTCCTCTTTGAGCAGGTCTTTGTTCTCTTCCTGCAGGAGGCGCTGCATTTCTTCCATCATCTGTTTCAACTCATCGGAAAAAAGTTCATCGAAGAGTTTTTCGAGCTCCTGCTGTTTTTGCATGAGCTGCTCCTGGATGGGGTTAAACTCATTCTCCTTTTTGTTGTTGCGCTCGTTTTGCTTTTTGATCTCGTCGATCTGCTGTTTCAGCTCATTTTGTTTCTGCAGCAGTTTTTCGAGCTCCTTCTGGTCTTCCCAGTTGAGGGTCTTTTTCTCCAGCAGTTTCTTTTGAAGGCGTTGGATGTCTTTGCCGAGTTTTTTGGTTTCTTTCAGGGCGTCTTCCAGGTCTTTTTTTATGGTTTCGGTTTGTTCTTCAACTTCTTTTTTGATCTCGGCCTCGGTGGCTACTTCGTATATTTTTGCCTGGGATATGGCCCGTTTCGGACCGTTGATCCCGTCATTATCATACACTTCAAAAAAGTACTCGATCTTATCACCCGGTTTGAGTCCGAGTTCTTTGAGGTCCCAAACGTGATAAAACTGCTGGGCATTTCGTTTGGCATCGACCGGAAGATCCACGTTGCCGCCCTTCCCTGTTTTCGCAGGGTCATCGGAACTTACGAAGCGATAAACAAAACGCAGGGCGGAAAATCCATAATCATCATTTACCTCACCCACAAAATAATTAACCCGGTTCATGGAGCTGTCTTCTTTTTCCTCCACCTGTACGGTAGGGAATGCGTCGGCTATAACATTGATCCGGTAGGGAATGGAATCGCGCTTCTCGTCTTCTGCACGTTCCAGGGCAAGGAAATAAGGGCCACTTTTGGTGAGATTCTTTTTATGGATAAATCGTCCGCTGCCCTTTTCCTCCATCTCAACCGGATCTTCTTCAAAAAGCAGCCATACTTTGCCGGTATTGCGGGTATGGAGGTCCCAGCTCACCTTTGTTCCCTGAGGGATGCTGAGGTCGCCGGTATTTTCGATGGTTTCGGAGGGCTTGTGGGTATAGGCGGGATAGTCAAGGCGTATGCTCAATTTGGATAGCAGGGCTTTGGCCATTACATCGAATGCATATTCATCCGAATTGAAGGCATCGGCCATAAAAAAGAAGGAAAAATCCTGCTGCACATTCCGGAGGGGGAAAACAAAATGGCCGTCTTTGTCGCGCAACATTTTATAGCGTTTTCCATCCATACTCAAAAAAACCTCCATGGGGATCTCCTCCCCTTTCAGTGCGAGTTTTATTTCGATATCCTGGTTTTGGGTGGCTTTTAAGTCATCATTCAGCAACACAAATTCGAAGGGGGCTTCCGTTGCAAATTGTTTGTCGTAATTCACCAGGCGCAGGGAGCCTTCGCGCATGATGCGGGCATTGATAAAAAATAAGCCGATCGCCGCCAGTACGGGGATCATAACGTATTTCAGGTATTTTTTGTTGGAAGAAAGGTCAACCGCATTGACGAAAGGAACAGGTTTTAACTCTTCACTTCTCTGGTTGATGCTCGCTTCGATCAGGTCTTTGTTGCCGGTATCGTGGAGGGCTTTTTCTTTTAATTGAAGGGTATTGAGCAGTTTGTCTTTCACCTCGCCAAAATGGTTGCCAATGATGAGGCTGGCCTGTTCGTGGCTGATACGTTTACCGATGCGGAAAAGACCGGCCAGGGGAACGGCGATGTAGCGGGCAAATACCAGCAAGATGAGGAGCAGGGAAAAGAAAAACAATCCTGCACGGATGGGGGTATTAAAATGCCCGTAGTATTCGAGGAGGGTAACGGCCAGGAAATCGACCAGGGCGATTCCAATAAAATAGAATATACCCTTGATAATCTGATTCTTGTAATACTTCCGGATGAAAGCATCAAGTTTCGCTAAGAGTATATCGTAATTGGATTCCGTCATGTTCGCGCTAATATAACGTAGAAATCCGACGCTTCTTATTTTATGCCTGCCTCGACGAGCATGCGGTCGAGGGTTTTTCCGAACTTCTCAGGATCTTCATAACCCGGATTGATAAAGAGCTTGTTGTTTTGGGGAAGGATAAAATAGGTAGTCGGGAATCCGGTACGGTACTCTTTGGATAACATGGCATGCAATTCCCGACCGGTATATGCCGTGGTATCGATATAATAGGTTTTATCGAGCTCGGGATTGAACTTGATCGGTATAAAGTTCTTGTTGATCTTGCTGATGATCTCGGCGTTGGAATAGGTATCGCGGTCCATCTTTTTGCACCAGCCACACCAGTCGGTATAGGCATCGACAAGGATGATCTTTTTTTCGGCGATCCCTTTTTTATAGCCTGTATTCCATTCTTCCCACTTCAGCTCACCCTGTAGAGGCGTGTGAAAGCTTTGTGTCAGAAGAACAAAGATCAAACTAAGTCCGGTATGCAATATCGTTTTCATGCGTATTCGTCCACAAAGTTCAAAAAGCGTTCCAAGCTGTCTTTATTCCTCGCCGAATATTTCATCGAGGCTAAGCACTTTCACCTTACCGATTTTTTTCAGGTCTTTTTTGTCAATATTCTCTTCTGAGCCAAGTATACAATAATAGTAAGCCTGAGACCCAAAATAGGTTTGCTGGAATTCGGCAACATGCGCCATGGTGATGGGATCAAGCTGGTTATAGATGCGCTCATTGATATCGTAATCGCGGCCCATACGTTTGTTGCTGAGGTAGGAAAAAAAGATACTTTCTTCCAGGACTCTCCGTGTTTCGAGGTTTTGCTTGAGCGCGTTTTTGGCTTTTCGAATAGCCAGCTCATCACTTGGCGGGGTATTAAAGAGGTTAACCATAGCCGGGATGGCATCCATCATTTTGTCGCTCTGGGTTCCGATATAGGCCAACACATAATGCGGTTGATCCGGCCGGCCTGGCGTATTAAAGTGGGCATAGGTGCTGTAGGCCAGGGCTTTTGATTCACGCAGTTCCTGGAATACCACAGTGCCCATCCCTCCATCGAAATATTCGTTAAAGAGGGTAGCCACAGGAAGCAGCTCTTCGTTGTAGGCTCCGCTGTTTCGCAACCACAGTATTTCAGCCTGGACCATCTCATAATCAACAAAATATACCTGGTCCTTTTTTGGCGCCTTTTGGTGGGTAAAAGTTTTTGCCGGGGGATATGCTTTTAATTGGCTTGCCACCTGGTGTTTCTCCTGAATGCGGGTGGTGATATCGCCCAAGGTGCTCGGGCCAAAATAGAAGATATAATGTTCGTAGTCGAGAATGCCGTGGATCCTGGTGGTAAGGTCATCGGCTTTCAGGGAAGTCAGTTCCTTTTTGTTTAATTTAAATGTGGTGGGGTTGTCTTCTCCATACATGGCATAATTCATCATGGCACCGAAGAGGATGCTTCGTTTGTTCTTTCTGGCATCTTCCCTGCCTTTCAGGGTACGGGCCACCAGGGCATCGAGGGCATCCTGATCCGGTTTGGCATTTCTCAGGAGGTGTTCAAAGAGCTCGAGGGAGGCGTCAAAGTTTTTCTGAAGCCCGTTCAGGTACACATAGATCCGGTCCGTGCCGCTCACCACGCCAAAATCGGCTGCCAGGGTGTAGAACTGG
>DQHT01000033.1 GCA_003531115.1 Bacteroidota bacterium
AAACAAAGGGTAAGGAGTTTGATCATGTGTTTTTGTTGCTGGAGGATTACGAGGTCAAAAAAGAAGAGTCCAAGCGAGTTTTGTATGTAGCCATTACCCGTGCGAAGCAGAATCTGACCATCCATACGAATGCCCCTTTGTTAAGAGAAGAAGCCACGGATGGAGTGGATTGGGAATTATGTACGGCCAGGCATGAGGCTCCTGAGGAGATTAGTATTACCCTAACTCATAAGGATGTTTATTTAAGCTATTTTAAAAGCCAACAAGAGCTAATTAAACAAGTGCAAAGTGGAGATCCTCTCAGCCTTGTGGGTACAGAAGGATTAGCATGGCAGGGACATGTGCTGGTGCGGTTTTCAAAACATTTTATTGAACAGATCGAAAAGCTGGAAAAACAGGGCTATTACCCGATTGAGGCTGAAGTTAATTTTATTGTTTTATGGAAGGAGGAGGGAGAAACGAAGGAATACAGGATTATACTGCCGGAGCTGGGGTTTGGGAAGACTGGGAGAATTGGAGAGACGAAGACGATCATATATAATCCTAAAAGAAACCTTTAAATTTGTAGTATGCAAAAGGATAAGCCAACTATTCAGTCATTGATAAGAGGAGGTCTGCTTGGTGCTTTATTTGGTGCGGTTTTGTCTAAAAACAAGGATGAAGGTGCGATTATCGGGGCATTACTTGGAGCGGCTGTCGCTGCTACCAGTGAAGCCAGCAAAGAAGCACTCAACACAGCCGTTTCCAGATATGTGATAGAGGACGGGTACCTTGTGGAGATAAACACTACCGGTGAAAAGCGCATCATACGTAAGATCGGTAAACACGCAGTGCCAATATCTGGTCCTATCTACCTGAAATAGTATGGCAGTAAAACGAATGAGGGTATTTGCTGGTCCCAATGGCTCTGGCAAAACAACCATTTTCAAAGAATTACTTTCAAAAAGCAAAGTTCCACTTGGCATTTATGTGAATGCTGATGATATTGAGGAAGAATTGAATGAAGAAGGATTCATTAATTTCTCTTCCTATCAACTAACTGTAAGTGAAGCAGAAGCTCAGGCATTTTTTAAAGAAAGCCAATTTTCTCCGCGCAAGAGAAATGAGCCGGAGCTATACAAGAGGATTAATATTCAGGATAATAAATTTTATTTCAGTGGAGTGATTGACTCTTATTTGGCCGCTGATTTAGCAGAATTTATGCGTCAACAGCTTTTGGAACAAGGCATTTCATTCACCTATGAAACAGTGATGAGCCATCCTGGTAAAGTTGATTTTCTTTCGAAAGCCAGGGAAGGCGGTTATCGGGTATACTTATATTATATTGCTACTGAAGCACCAGAGATCAACGTGAATAGGGTTGATATACGAGTAGCGCAGGATGGACATTTCGTTCCGCCAAATATTGTGACGGATCGGTACTACCGAAGCCTTAATAATTTAAAAGAAGCCGTTAAGTTGACGGATCGCTCCTATATTTTTGATAACTCTCAAGAACACGCCAACCTTGTAGCTGAAGTGACAGATGGAAGTAAAGTGGAGTTCAACGATTTGTTTAAAGAGGGCGATTCGCTTATTGTTCCAAATTGGGTAGTTGAGAATCTTTTAAAAGATTAAACTTAGCAACGCGGTTATAGTCCCATAAATTCCCTGGATTACTCATCATTCTTGTCGTGGAATCAGTTGACATTCAATCTAAATCAAATTCCCCTAATCCTCCTATCTTAGCCTCATAAACGAAGCGGAACAATCAAAAATGAAAATCAGCGAAAATCCAAACTACACGTTTACAGACCGGCTGTTTAAGGATAAATATGTTTGCGTCGATTGCCGAAAGTGCTTTAAGCGGCGTGTGCTTTCTGATTTTTCTGAGGAGACAGTTGAAAAAGATCCCAAATGTCCCGATTGCGGAAAAATAACGTTTTGGGTAGAGCCCAAATTTCGTTCGCCAAAATCAGACAACCTGAAGGCATGGAATTCGGTTAAGGTCCTGCACGATATAGGAGGCTTAAGCTTTTTAAGTTATGGCAACCCGACGATTCATTTTCCGGAAACCGACAAAGGATTGAAAGACATGCTTAAGGAGATGAGGCACTGTTATGAACAGACTATCAGGCGGTATATTTCATCTGAATACGATGAAGATAACAAGCTTCAAGTTGGGTATCTCTTGGAGATGATTAAAAAAATCGATCAGCATTTAAATTCACGGAGAGTTTGAACGCTTTTAAGTGATGTCCCCAGGGTAATTTTGCAGCAGCTTGATACAAAATTCAAGAGAAGGCAGTCCGCTTTCGCTAATCGCAAGGCTTTGATTGCTTTACCCTATACTTGCAAGAGCAATTGATAGTCACCGAAAAGCGTTAATTTTAAGAATCTCTTGTCATAACGGATATGCCTTATACAGTCTTTAGTTTCGTATTCTGCCTCGGACTATTTTTGCTTTCAAACCAGACTAAAGCCCAGCAGTCGCCGGCAGTGGAGGAGATCAACGCCATATCCGAACGGAATTTCTCCTCCTATTATCAATGGAATAAACCTAAAACGGAAAGCAGGGGATTGGATACGATTCAGTTTACTCTTTCCATTTCTGTGAGAGGCGGGGGATTTAATTTAGCTCCGCCGAATATCCTTCTTTTAAACAGGGTAATCTGCATGAACCAACTCCGGCAGGGTAACCTCTACGTTCTTGTATTTTATTATACGACAGATAGCTCAAAGGTTGAAAGCAAGCGCCCCTTTATCTTCGACCATTCAGATTCGGTTTCGAAGCTGCTTGAAGCCTTTAACAAACTCTACCGGGAGAGAGGGTATCCCATTCCTCCAACAAGCTGTGCGGAATACGAAAACGATCTTCAGGCGCAAAAACTAACTATTCGCTACATAGGACGGTCTAAGGCAGACAACCGGGTTTTTGTATATGGTATGGATTCCGCTATTGAGGGGAGTGCGATCCATCGTTTTTTGAACGGTAATCTGCGTCTGGAACGGAATGTGACAAATGGGCTTCTTACAGGAATACAACGGGACTACTATGAATCAGGGGCTCTTTTTTTTGAAGGAAAATATGTTAACGGAGTGCCGGATGGCGATCACATACTTTACTTTGAATCGGGTGTTATTTCAATGAAGGCGACCTATGTCAATGGTTTGGAACACGGAGAAACCATCACCTATTGGGAGAATGGACAAATGAATACCCGAACAAAGGTGATAGAGGGGGTGTACCAAAGCGAAGATGCCTGGTATGATGACGGGACGCCACAGGAATAAAAGTTTTCAGTTTTCAGAGTTCAGTTTTCAGTTGGTGGTGTCTTGTCCTGAAAAGTCGAACAGTCCCACAGTCGAACAGTCCCACACCCTCAACAAATTGAACCTAAAATTACAACTTCTCCCCCTGTACCTTCGTTATTTTGGTGTACCAATACTCCCGCACCATGAAAAAGCACATCAGCGTGCTCCTTGGAGCCATCTTTTCCCTTTCTGCGTATGGACAGAACAGCGAGTTTACTACCTATTCCAACGGATTAATATACAGCGAACAGACGATGAACAAGCTGGCTTATATCGTCGACTCCCTTAACCTGGAGTTTAAGGTCTGCGATTTTAACCGGGTTTTTTATTCCAAAAGCCAGACCATCGGGCATCTTGTCACCTTAAAATCCGGGGACATCGAACAAGCCAGGAAGGACCTGGAAAATGAAATTCCCTTTGATAGCTTTCTAAAAAAATACCCCACTGCCACGGTTCAAAGGGAGGTACTGATCCTAAAATGGAGGTACACAAATTATAAAAAGCAGGAAGTCGCTGAGATCGAACATTTTGACCTGAGAGGGAATTACGGATTCAGTATTGACCTGGCCGATGCGGCGCTGTACGACAAGGATTATACTGGAACATGGTTGTATTCCTACCGTGCAAAAACCACGTATTCGGACGAAACCTTAACGGCTTTTTATTTTCCCGGGCCCTTCACTTCGGTGCCCATTCCTCAGAAATATGCGCTGATGGTGGGCTATGCCGATTGCCTGATCGATACGAACACGACCAAATTTAAAGAGGACCTGGAGGAAGGTTGGGTGGAACTGCCGAATAACTGGACCAGATTACCGGAGAAAAAGCAAAAGAAACTGCTTGAAGAAATGCGCAGCACGCGGGTGCTTGGTTTTTGCAGCATGGACAACCGTCCCAGGCAACATGCCGTGAATATTGCCCTTTTGTCGGCCGAAACCTATAGCTGGGAAGTATTTCTCAAAGCCCACCTGGATATCATGAACGACCGTTTTGAACGGGTATCTGACGGCAGTTATGCCTGGGGACATCGGGCAACCTATATCAAGGAGCTGGAAGAACTGCATATCAACGTAACCGACCTGATCCTGGGCATCTCCTTACGCGTCGAAAACCCTGCTACCAATCACTATTACGGCAGCATTGGTCGTTTAGGCCGCGCTCTGGCTCAAACAAATAAGCGAGCTGAGGTAGAAGAAGCCATTTTAGCCGCCATTGCCGACCCTGAACTGGATCATTATAACCGCCTTCTTTTTTATTTTCTTTTTAAGAATTACAATTACCATATTGCGGATATGGTGATAAAACAGGAAAATAGCGAACGCTTAAAAAAAGCTGCGGAAACATTGCCGGATTACCTCTACAAGGAGTTGGCCAACCAATGATAGGATATCGTATAATTAAAATAATCCTCGGAGTAGCCCTTTTGCTGTTATCCATCCTATTAAGCTTGGGTACTGTGATAACTGCCTTCAAAACGCTGGCAGCAATGAACAAAAACAGTTCAGAGATTTTACGAATTATCTGATCGTGGTCATCACCGATAAGAATGGTAAATTGATGGAAATGACGATGGAAAGTTGATCCATATTCAAAGAAGCGTTGTAATAAGGGACAGGCGTTTTAGTCCGAATTTATTCTACCCACTTTTTGGAGAACCCCTTCGGGGTTGTTTTTTTTGCATTGGTGTGCCCCGGGTAGCATCAGCCTTCGCTCGTTGAGCTACGCCGGATGCAACCCGGGGTTATGGTTGGGATACCCCTTCGGGGTTCGGGGGTGAGAAGGCAAGGAGAAATTGTTTTGGGGATGTAGAATTTATAAAAGATATTATTTCATGTAGGTTCACCCAATTCGGGTGAACCTACGTGGGGAGCAGTAACCAAAGGCGAAAATTTTTCATCACTTATCAGAAATCCCACAAAACTTCTAATCCCAAAAATCATCCTAATCCCAGGAATCCTAGTTCAGACAGAGGGGCGGTCCGTCCTTCCGAAATCCTTGTGGGGATCCCGGTCAGCTTATGTGAGTGCAAAGGATTTTGGTTTTTGAGGGGGGGGGGTGGAGTTACCCATATGTGACCCCTATGGGGTCAGTCGGGTGAAGAAGTCCCCCTGGCCGGTCAGGCGCTCTGCGCCGACCGGCTCTTTCGCCTCCAGCGGGAGGATTCGGGGATTGAGCACGCACTTGGTTGTATCTTCACACAGGTTAGCCCGAGCTGGCGGGTTTGAAGCGGTCGGTGCAGAGTTCCTGAACGCTTCAAGGGGAAGGACAGGTGATGGTCCGGGGTTTCTGCATGGCGAAGGCTTATTACTCAATATTACATTCTTTGCTCCCCCTTTTTGTTCAACCCCTTCGGGGTTGTTTTCAAATAATACCATCCTGCCACGGGTTTTCCTCGCCGTCGCTTTCGGAAGGATTCGTTAATCTGGAAAATTCGTCAANNCAGCCATGAATTATTCAAGTGATGCAGAACCGATGAAAGATTGCAAGGGTATATTCATTCATGTAGGTTCACCCAATTTTTAACCGCCGAAGCTTGACGAATATAAAGAGTAAATCATATTCCGATAAGCGGAGGAGGTCGGGTGAACCTACATGGCGAGGCGTATCCCGGGCGATTGCGTTTGAAGCGGTCGGTGCAGAGCCCCTGACCGCTTCAAGGGGAACGTGAGGTGAGGGTCCAAAATCATCAGATCAATTATTCTTAGTATCCTTTAGCGGTTCGGTGTCCACAGCCCACCGAAGCCGATGGATTAACAGACGGAATGCAAAATCACTATTCGGCGCAGGTGGGCCACCGAACCGCTTCTGTGCAGCGACGAGGCGCGCGTCTTTCCGAAATCCTTGTGGGGATCCATATTAACTGAAGGGAGCACAAAGGATTTCGGTTTTTGTGGGGGTGGTTTTGTTACCCATATTTGACCCTATGGGGTCAGTCGGGTGAAAAGAGTATAGAAGTTTTCTGTGAATGGATGGTCGCTTTAATAGTATTCATGTGAGAAGGCAGAAGTCCCATTGCCGGTCAGGCGCTCTGCGCCGACCGGCTCCTCCGCCCACAGCGGGAGGATTTGGAGAGTGAGCACGCACTTGAGTTGTGATTCCCACAGGTCAGCCCGAGGTGGCGGGTTTGAAGCGGTCGGTGCAGAGCCCCTGACCGCTTCAAGGGGAATGAGAAGTGAGGGCCTATAATTATAAATCATAATTACGTAATATCCATATCTTAGTGCCATGAACGAAACCAATACCCTTCTTGTGGTTGCTACTTTATTGGTTTGTTTTTTTGTGAACCATGCATAAGATCTCTTTCATCGACGCCGAAATCGACCCATCCAAAAACAAAATCCTGGATTTAGGGATAGTACGTTCAGACGGGGCGCAGTACAGAGGGACTTCTATTTATACATTTAAAGAAATACTACAAGATTCAGATTACGTTTGCGGACATAATATCCTCCATCATGACCTCAAACACCTTGCATCGCATGTAGGAGAGCTGGATGCAGATAGAGTGATTGATACGCTTTATTGGTCGCCTTTGCTCTTTCCTGAAAGACCTTATCATGCCTTGGTTAAGGATGAAAAATTGATCACGGATGAACTCAATAATCCGTTAAACGATGCCCTTAAGGCCAAAGACCTGTTTTGGAGTGAAGTGGAGAAGTTTAAGACCCTTTCTCCTGAATTAAAGGGCATTTACTTCGGCTTGTTGCAGGATAAAGCGGAGTTCAAAGGGTTTTTTCGCTATGTGAACGAGGAATTGAGGAATACTGATCTTGAGGGGCTAATACGCGCACAGTTCCGGGAAAAAGTATGTGTCCATGCCAGCCTTTCCCTGTTTATCCGGGAGTATCCCATTGAGTTGGCCTTTTGTCTGGCCCTCATCCATACCAATGAATACGATTCGATCACCCCGCCCTGGGTCCTTAAGAACTACCCGGAAGTGGAACGATTGATGTTCCTTTTACGCAACAAACCTTGTTTGATTGGCTGTGTGTATTGCAGGCAGGCGCTCGACATCAACCTGGGTTTAAAACGTTTTTTCGGATTTGAAAGCTACCGGAAATACAATGGAGAAGCCCTGCAGGAGAAGGCTGTACAAGCCGCAGTTGATAGCAAATCCATACTCGCTGTTTTCCCAACAGGGGGTGGAAAATCCATCACCTTTCAGGTACCTGCGTTAATGAGTGGAGAGTCGGAGCGGGGCTTAACGGTGATCATTTCGCCCCTGCAGTCGCTGATGAAGGATCAGGTGGATAACCTGGAAAAGAACAAAATTACGCGGGCAGTAACCATCAACGGACTTTTAGACCCCATAGAACGGGCCAAATCCATAGAACGTGTTGCGGATGGCTCGGCATCCCTTCTGTATATCTCTCCGGAATCCTTACGATCAAAAACCATAGAGCGGCTTTTGTTAAACAGAAACGTCGTGCGTTTTGTGATCGATGAGGCGCATTGTTTTTCGTCCTGGGGACAAGATTTTCGGGTGGACTACCTGTATATCGCTCCCTTTATAAAATCCCTGCAGCAACTGAAAAACCGTTATGAGCCCATTCCGGTTTCCTGCTTTACGGCAACGGCCAAACAAAAGGTTATAGAGGATATCCGGGCTTATTTTAAGGAGAATTTGTCCCTGGACTTAGAAGTATTTTCCACCGGTTCCGCGCGACCGAATTTGCGCTATAAGGTGTTTCAAAAGGGAGATCCGGAAGAGAAGTACCAAACCCTGAGAAACCTGATCGAGGAGAAGGATTGTCCCACTATTGTGTACGTTTCCCGCACCAAAAAAGCCACTGAGTTAGCAGAACGCCTGACCAATGACGGTTTGCAGGCAGGATCCTACCACGGTAAAATGGAGTCGGCCGAAAAGACAAAAAGCCAGGAAGCCTTTACCCTGGGGGAGCTGCCCATTATGGTGGCCACTTCGGCCTTTGGAATGGGGGTAGATAAAAAGGATGTGGGACTGGTGGTGCATTATGAAATATCTGATTCCCTGGAAAATTATGTTCAGGAGGCAGGCAGGGCAGGGCGGGATGAAAGTATAGTAGCCGATTGTTATGTGCTTTATGATGAAGAAGACCTGAGCAAACACCTGGTACTGCTGAATCAGACCAAGTTGTCGGCGAATGAAATTCAGCAAATCTGGAAAGCCATTAAAGACATCACCCGCTTTAGAAAAAAAGTATCCAACTCAGCCCTTGAAATTGCCCGAAAAGCCGGCTGGGACGATACCGTTGCGGATATTGAAACGCGGGTAAAGACAGCCATTGCCGCATTGGAAGATGCCGGTTATGTGCAGCGGGGTGCCAATTCACCCCAGGTTTTCGCCACAAGTATCCTGACCAAGTCGGCCCAGGAGGCGATCGATCAGGTAAGTAAATCGGACCTCTTTACCAAGGATGATGCGGAAAAGGCCACCCGAATTCTTAAAAAGCTATTTGCCAGTAAAAGCCGAAAAAACAGTCAGGACGAAGCCGCCGAGTCGCGGGTGGATTATATCAGCGACCATCTCGGGATCGTTAAAGCAGATGTTATACGCATTATTGAATTGCTGCGGGAGATCAAGGTATTAGCCAAGACCGATGACATGACGGCCTTTATTAAAAGTGGCGACAGTGTCAACCGCTCCCGGGCGATTTTGAAGGCCTATTATGAGATCGAGAAGTTCCTGGTTTCCATTCTTAGCCAGGAAGCCAAAACCTATAACCTGAAAGAGTTAAACGAGTTGGCTGAGGCCCATGGCTGTACTTCGGTCAATCCATCGAAGCTAAAAACCATTCTAAACCTCTGGCATATCCTGAAATCCATAGACAGAAGAACAGGGAACTATGCGAAGGATCAGGTTTCGCTCCGGGCCTGTTATCCCAAAGACCAGATGGAGGCGTTTATTGAGCGGCGTTTTGAGCTGGCCCGGATCATTGTGGACCATTTGTATGAGAAAATTGAGCCCGGAAGCGGGGATAGCAAGGAAGTGCTGGTTGAGTTTTCGATAGGGGAGCTCAAGGCTGTTTACGAAGGAGAACTTTTTGTGACCAACCGGGATACGTCGGCCAATGCCATAAACGATGCCTTGTTTTATTTGTCGCGCATCGAATCTATCAAAATTGAAGGCGGCTTTATGGTGCTTTACAATAAGCTGAGTATTGAAAGAACAGAGGATAATTACAAAAAGCAATACACCAAAGAGGATTATAAAAATCTGGATCAGTTTTACGACAATAAGGTACAGCAGATCCATATTGTAGGGGAGTATGCCAACAAGATGCTCAGCGATTACAAAGGCGCCCTTGAGTTTGTGGATGATTATTTTCAGTTGAATTATCCGGTATTCCTTCGAAAATATTTTCCCGGCAGCAGGGCCAATGAGATCCGGCAAAAAATTACGCCTAAAAAGTTCCAGCAGTTATTTGGCACCTTGTCACCCCCGCAAATACAAATCGTAAACGATAAAAGCTCCCAGCATTTGGTGGTGTTGGCTGGTCCGGGTAGCGGAAAAACCCGGGTATTGGTTCATAAGCTGGCTTCTTTGTTATTGATGGAAGACATCAAGCATGAACAATTGCTGATGCTTACATTTTCCAGAGCCGCGGCTACCGAGTTTAAGAAGAGGCTAATCGAGCTGATCGGCAATGCGGCCTATTTTGTTGAAATGAAGACCTTCCATTCCTTTTGTTTTGACTTATTGGGAAGAAAAGGCAACCAGGAACATGCAAATGAGGTGATCGGGGAGGCCACAAAAAGAATTGTTGCCGGGGAAGTCGAAACCGGAAGAATTACCAAGCTGGTATTGGTGATCGATGAGGCCCAGGACATGAACGCGGATGAATTTGCGCTGGTGCAGTCCCTGATGGAGCAGAACGAAGCCATGCGGGTTATTGCAGTAGGGGATGATGACCAGAACATCTTTGAATTCAGGGGCGCACGATCAGCCTACCTACAGCAGTTTATCACAGAAAAGCAGGCCAAGCAGTATGAGTTGCTGGAAAATTACCGGAGCAGGAAAAATATTGTTGAATTTGCGAATGGTTACTTAATCCATCTTAAAAACAGGCTTAAAAAGGGAGTGATCCAGGCAGTAAACCAGGAAAATGGAAGGGTAAAGGTGGTTAAGCATGAACATGAAAATTTGCTGGAGCCTATGGTGGCCGACTTTCTGCGCTATCATTATAATGGAAGTATTTGTATGATGGCCACCACCAACCAGCAGGCCCATCAACTTACCGGACTTTTGCGAAAAAACGGAGTAAGGGCCAAGCTGATCCAGTCGAACGACAGTTTTAAGTTGTTTGATCTTATCGAATTGCGCTACTTTTACCATTGTTTTCGGGATATAGAATCCCAAATTTCAGATGAGAAATGGGAGGAGGCAAAACGCGCTTTGAAGCAGGCTTTTGATCGTAGTAAAAATCTACCTGTTTATTTCGAATTGATTGCCCAGTTTGAGAAGACTACATTTAAAAAGAAATACAAGTCGGACCTCGAAAACTTTATTAGCGAGTCGAAGCTGGAAGATTTTTTAAAGATTGATAACGAAACCGTTTTTGTATCCACCATCCATA